>NZ_JBIVRD010000023.1:0-149646 GCF_044755565.1 Kitasatospora sp. NPDC092286
GGCCCTGGGGCCCCCGCCCCCGCCCCCCGGTTCGGCGCCTGCGCGCACCCCCGGGGGGGCCCCCCCCCCAACCCCCCCCCCCCCCCCCCCCGTGGGGCCCGCCCCCCCCCGGGGGGGGGCGGGGCCCCGCCCCGCCCCCGCCACACCCCTGGTCAGGCGATGCAGGTGCTGTTCGAGCAGGCGCTCTGGCAGGTGCCGCCGCAGCCGTCATCGGTGCTGCTCATCAGTTCGGCGATCGGGCCCTGATCGGTGACCGTGACATCCAGCTCGAAGTCGTTCTCATTCATGTGTTTTTCCTCCTCGGATAGTTGACGGACTGGCAGGTGGTGCTCACCTGGCCCTGGTGCCGGCCGGTTAAGGCCGTTGGCCGGGCCAGGAGATTGAGATACGGCTGTGGGCCTTGTCGACCACGCGGCCCGCGGGCAACTGGTCATCGGGCGTACCGGCGGGGCAGATCTCGATGCGGGCGCCCGGGCCGCTGCGCTGGCTCTGGTCCCAGGCACGGATCTCCTTCACCAAACCGGCTGCCGTAGCCGCGGCCGCCGGGCCGTGCCCGTACGCGCCGAGCTCGAAGCGGGTCCGGGTCTCGTCCACCGCGCGCACCGTGCGGTAGGCGAAGGTGTCGCCAGCCACCAGCGTGGCGACACCGAGCGGCGAGGCGGACGCCACGATGCCCTTGTCACGCGCACCCACCGTGGCGGTCAGCCGGGTGTGGCCGTCCAGGACGGTGGCCAGCCACAGGTCCAGATCGTCGATCGGCTCCTCCCCGCCCACGGTCACCCCCGACCACACCTCCTCGCGGGGCGAGGACAGCGCCGCGCGCAGCGCCTCGACATCCACCTGGTCGCCGTCGTCCAGCCGCAGCCCGACCTCCTCGTTCGGTGTGTTGCGCAGCAGCACCAGGCGCTCGCGCTGCTCACCGGCACCCTGCATCGGCACGAACCCGCACAGCTCGTAGCCGCGGCTGACCAGACGGTCGCCTTCGCGGACGAGGACGAAGGAACGCATCAGGCCGCGCACGCGCAGCGGGACGACGATCCGGCCTCCCGGGGCGAGCTGCTCCCGCCAGGCCGGCGGGATGTCCGGGGCCCCGACGGTGACCTCGATCAGGTCGAACGGGGCCCGCCCCGGTGCCCCGAACTCGCCGTCGGCGGTGACGACGTGAACGCTGTCGTAGCCGGCGTCGGCGAGCAGCCGGCGGGCCCGGTCGGTCACCTCCGGGTCGATGTCGAGGGTGGTGACGGTGCCCGCCGAGCCGACGAGTTCGGCGAGGTAGGCGGCGTTCATACCGCCGGAGCCGATCTCCAGGACGTTCTCGCCCGGCTGCGGGTCGGCCTGCTCCAGCATGAACGCCTGGACGTTGGCGGCGGAGACGGAGCTGATCGCGAGCCCGTCCTTGTCCCGCTTGGTCACCACCGCGCGCTGCGGATCGTAGGCCTCGGCGAGCCGCGCCTCGGGGGCGAACGCCTCGCGGGGGACCTGGCCGATGACCGAAGCGACCCGGTCTGTGCGGATCGCTCCGAGGTCGCGCAGCTGCTTGACCAGACCGGCCCGCAGGGCTTCCGGGGAGTCGGAAGCGGGTGTGCTGTTCAAGGGCGCTCTCCTTCGTTGGTGGTACGTGCCGGGATCAACGAGCCTGGCCGGACGGGGCCGCGTCCCGCCTCGTGGACAGGGCGCGACTTCCTGTTCCTCGTTGGTGGTTGGACGGTCGGTCTACGGGTCACCTCGCTGCCGACGCTCCAACAGCCTGGTGGGAGGGCGGTGCAGGGGGACGATGTCCGCCAGGCTGTTCCACGCCTCGGCGTTGTCCGCCACCATCGAGCGCGTCCACGTCACGACGCCTCGTGTCGCGCCTGCTGAGAGCGCATCCGACACGCTCCGCCCCCCCCCGGCTGTTCCTCCAGGGCCGGGAGCCTCCCGGCATCGGCGTAGCACGCGGCGATGACCCCCTTGAGGGTCTCCGCGTACTGGCGGATGCGGGAGGCCGAGGTGCTTCCGAAGACATGCCCCTACTGTCACGGGAGCGTGGCGTTCAGTGAACCTGCGGTACGTAGGACTTCCGAAGATCACGCAGGATCGAACTCGCACGGCGCGTAGGACTCCGCCGACGAATCGTCAACTCATGTTGATTGCAAGGTCTTGCGAGCGAACGGTCACGGCCGATGAACGAGGTCAAGGTCGAGCATTCGTGCGACTCGGCCGGCCGTTGCCGGTCCATCGGCGAGCACCGCGGTTATGCCCAGGGTCTCGGCGGGCACCAGGTTCGCCGGGTGGTCGTCCACGAAGACGCAGTCGGCGGCGGCCAGATCCATGCGGTCCAACGTGCGCTGGTATATCCCCGGGTCGGGCTTGGCGATGCCTTCTTCGCCGCTGATGACCCGTACGTCGAAGAGATCCCATACTCCGGTCTCGGCATACGGGTTGTACGGGTCGAACCCGTAGGAGTTCGACAGGAGGGCAACGGTGATTCCCGCGCTGCGGGCCTGCCGGGCAAGCGCGACCATCGAGGGAACGGCGCGCACTTCTGCGTGAGCCCGCCCCATCAGGTTCTCGGGAGCAACTCCCATGATTGCCGCCGTTTCCCGGTTCCAGTGGCTCTGCGACATCCTGCCGAGTTCGAGCTCGACATAGAGCGCGCGCCCCACAGGGTCGTCCTCAAGGGTGCTGCGCCAGGTGTCGGCGGGCAGCCCTTCGCCGGCGCACCACGCGCGGGAGGAGTGGCCGATGGGGGTGGTCATCACTCCCGCGAAGTCGAGGATCAGGCCGCGGTAGGACAACGTGGGCTCCAATGCAGGTGGTTCGGGTGACTCGGGTGCTACTCGGGTGCTAGCGGACGGTTGGTGAGGTGCCCAGGATGGCGGACAGCTTCCGGATACGGCTGGTACTGGCGTGACCGGCTCTCTGGATGATGACACCCGGGATGGCCTGGTGGCGCGACCACTCCGGGTGGGATGAGCAGACCTCAAGGAGGGTGTCCAGGGAGGTGTCCCACTGCCGTACGTCACATTGCGCGAGGGCCACGTCGAGCAGCATGCGGTTGTGCGCGGCCTGAGTGAGCCCGGACGGGTCGAACCGGCGGGAGATCTCCAATGCGCGCCCCGCGTTGCCCAGCGACACGTTGACCCCGACGGCCTGGGCGTCGGCGTAGGAGGGACCGAACTGCAAACCGTTGGTGTAGACGTCACGTCCCAGGCGGGCAGCCACCGCGTGGGCCTGGGACAGGAGGTCCGCGGCACGCGCGGAGTCGCCGAGTCTGCTGGCGGCGACGGCGGCAAAGATGATGTTCTTCCCGTAGGCCGCCAGGAGGCTCGATCCCTGCTCGGAGAATGTCGGCTCGGTGCGGGCGGCCGCCGCCTCGGCCTCTCGCAGTGCTTGCTCCACCCGGGCGTCGCGCAGCAGAACACGAGCCCGCGCTGATCCCAGCATGGACACCCGTACGGGGTCTGCCGCCAGTTCCGCGTAGCGAATGGCATGGCCGATCGCCGCGTACGCCAAGTCCCGCGCCCCAAGGAAGTTGGCGATGAGGCCGGCAGCGCGGTAGGCGTCGGAGAGGAGCGCGTTCGCGGCGGCCTCCTGGCCGGCGGGCGTGGCCTGGGCGAACAGCGCCACGGAACGGAGGAAGGGCGCGACCAGGACACCGGCGTCGGTGTAGGCCCCTCGCCAGTACACCCGCCACATGCGGGCGGCGGCTTCGGCGAGGTCTGCCGGGCCCGGCGCTGCGCCTTCGGCAGGGTCATGAAGGACGCCTGCGGCGGTGTCGTGGACTGTTCGGGACAGTTCGCGGAGCATCGCCCGATCGTCCGGGCTCATGCCTCGCCGTGGCGCCTGCTGGCCGAGGATCACCGCAACGTCGGAGTGCAGAGCTTCTGCGAGACGAAGCAGGGTCGGCAGCGACACGTTCCCGTTCTGCTCAGCCTTCTGGACAGTGTGCAGTGAGAGACCGCTCCGCTCCGCGAGGCCGCCCTGCGTCATTTTGCCGCGTAGCACTTTGAGCCGCTCACCTGTGGTGAAGTCCTGCCACTGTCCCATGTCGTCCCCATCCTCCGGCTTCTCATCGGAAGGTACTCCGCCAAGCTGGGTCAGTGGACCACGTTACGGCAGTGAAAGATCTTTGACGGGCGTGAAGTTGACCTGCGTTCACAGCGGGATGGCCGAGGGCAGGAGGCCGAGCCGTCCGTCTGGCTCACCCCGAAGCCCCCGGCGGGGGAGGGGTCACCGGGCGGTGTGGGACTGGTTGCGGTCGGCCATCCGGGCCAGGACGATGGCGCGGTGTTCGTCGAAGCGGGCCGCCTGGACGGCCAACTCGTCGAGGTGGCGGCCCAGTCGGTCCTGGTAGCGGCGGCCCTCGGGGCCCAGGCCGGAGCGGTGCAGGGCGTCGAAGTGGCGCAGCACGGGCTGCAGCACCTCGTCGTGGTGGATCCGCAGGTTGTGGATGTCGCCGACGGCCATCCGGGCCGCCGCGCGGGCGAAGCCGGGGATGCCGGCGCCCGGCATGGCGAAGGAGGAGACCACCTCGGTGATCGCCCGCATGGTGCGGTCCGGCTCGGCCTCCAGGGCCGCCGCCAGGACGTTGCGGTAGAACACCATGTGCAGGTTCGGCGGGCCGGTCAGGACGGCGGGGCGCAGGGCGGACAGGCCCTGGGCTGCCGATTGTGTGTTCGCCGGGGCGCGTCAGGGCGTACGGATGGGGGAAGAAGACGGGCAGAGGTCGGCTCCCGGACACCGCGGAGGACCGATGCGCCGAAACGGACGGGTGGCGAACGCCCTGCTCGCACTGGTGAGCCGGGACTGGCTGGGGGTGCCGGTCGCGCTGCTGGTGGCGGGTGTGGGTGCCGGGCTGGTCGGGGCCGGTGCGACGTGGGCGGTGACGCTCGGGTGCTTAGTCGTGACCGTCGGTGTGGTGCTGGCGGTCGGTGCGGTGCGGCACCTGGTGCTGGTGGGCCGCGGAGCGGGGGCGGGCCGGCCGCCGGGGCGGCTGGTCGAGGTGGGTGGGCGCCGGATGCACGTCCTCGCCGAGGGGGTCGCCGGGGACGGGCCGACCGTGGTCTGGATGCCGGGCGGACACGCGCCGGGCGAGGAGTTCGGGCAGTTGCACGCGATGATGGCGTCCCGGACCCGCTCGGTGCTGGTCGACCGGTTCGGTTCGGGCTGGAGCGATGTCGGGCCCTTCCCGAGGACGACGGCGGCCGAGGCGGAGGAACTGCCGGCCGCGCTGGAGGCGGCGGGGGAGCGGGCTCCGTACGTGTTCGTCGGCCATTCCTTCGGCGGGCTGCTGGTCGCGAACGCTGCCCGGCGGCGGCCGGACCTGGTGGCCGGACTCGTGCTGCTGGATCCGACGCCCCTGGATGTCATCGCCTTCGCGCCGCCCAACCGGCTGGTGGCGGGCATGCGCCGGGAGTTCCTGCTGACGGCGGTGCGGCACCTGTTCGGTGCGCACCGTGACCGTGGCGGCCGGACCGGCCAGTACTGCGCCGCCGCGTCGATCTTCGCGGAGCTCTCGCCCTCCGGCCTGGCGGAGGTGGGCTGGGAGACCGTGGTCTACGACGGGGACCTCGGCGACCTGCCGCTGGTGCTGGTCGTACCCCGCGACCTCACGGGTGGCGAGACGGTACTGGCCGCCGCCCGGGACGCGGCCGAGGCCGGGCGGATCGGCCGCTTCTACCTCAGGGCCCGGACCCGCTACCTGGCGGCGTCGACCGCGGCCCGGGTGGTGTACACACCGGCGGGCACCGGCCATGACTTCCCGACCGAGGAGCCCGGGTTCGTGGTCGGTGTGGTCGCGGATCTGGTGCGGGAGCTGCGCACGCTCGGCCCATGACCGCATGTTCACACCCCATGACCGTACGTTCAGCCCATGACCGTACGGGCGGAGCCGGCCCGGACCGGGCGCCGGCGGGAGAAGGCGCCCAGGTCCACGACGTTGCCGGTGTGCTCGCAGCGGTAGCGGACCGGGTCGCCGTCGTGGTCGTGGCCGGACTCGACCAGGTCGATCAGGGTGGCGAGGTAGCGGCCCACCAGCGGGGCGTTCTTGAACTGGTTGCCGCTCGTGCCCATGGCGACGTAGTAGCCGTCGAGGGCGGTGCGGTCGTAGATCGGGGTCCAGTCGTCGGCGACGTCGTACACGCCCGCGACCCCGAGGGGCCGGTTCGGGACGCCGATCTCCGGGAAGCGGCGGGCCGCCCGGGTGACCTGGGTCCGGAAGCGGTGGGCGGTGGGGCGCGGGTCGGCTTCGTCCGGGTCGTCGATCCACTCCGGCGGGTCGCAGGGTGGCTCGGTGCCGCCGACCAGGAGACGGCCGCCGGAGGCCGCTCGCAGGTAGGTGCCGAGGTCGAGGTCGGCGACGACGGGGCCGGGTCCGGGACCGGTGGTGTGGCCGCTCGGCGCGACGACCTGGTGGACCTCCTCGCGCAGCGGGCGCACGCCGATCGTGAAGTCGCTGCCGACGCCGGACAGCCGGTTGAGGCCTCCCGACCACGGGCCGGCGGCGTTGACCACGACCGGCGCGGAGATCCGCGTTCCGTCGGCCAGCCGGATGCCCGCCACCCGGTCCGCGTGCCGGTCGACGGCCACCACGGTGTGGTGGAACAGGAAGCTCGCGCCCAGCTCGGCCGCCGCGTCGGCGAGGTTCTGGGCGGCGAGCTGCGGGTCGTCGACGAACCCGGCGTCCGGGGTGAACAGGGCGCCGAGCTCACCGGTCGGGCCGTCGAAGAAGGCGTCGTCGTCCACGGGCTTCGGCGGCCAGTACCGCCCGGGGTCGATCCCGGGGAGGTGCCGGCGCAGCGCAGGGGCGTCCCACCGTTCGTACTGGACGCCCGCGCGGTCGAACAGGGCGGTGACCCCGGACGGTGCGACGGCGGGGGAGTCGAGCAGCACGGCGCCGCTGCGGTGGAAGGCCGCGAGCGGGCGGCGGCCGGTGAGCCGCAGGTGGTCGGGCCAGGACGTCCAGAGGTGCTGGGCCTCCCAGGCGGTGGCGACGCCGTCGAAGGTGGAGTAGTTGAACCGGATGATCGCACTGGAGGCGCTGGTGGAGCCGTGGCCGGCGGCGCCCGCCTTGTCCACGACGGCCACTTGCCGTCCGGTGCGGGCGAGTTCGAGGGCGACGGCGGCGCCGATCACCCCGGCTCCGACGACGACCGCGTCCGGTCGGATGGTGGTCATGACGGCCTCTCGTCGGGCAGTGAGGTGCGCAGGCTGGGCACGGAGGCGAGCAGCGTCCGGGTGTACGGGTGCCGCGGGTCGCGCAGCAGGGCCTCGGTGGGGGCGGTCTCGACGATCCGACCGTGCCGCATGACCGCCACCGCGTCGGAGACGTAGCAGACCGCGGGCAGGTTGTGGCCGATGAACAGCATGGAGAGGCCCAGCCGCCGCTGGAGGCCGCGGATCGTGTTGAGGACGGACGCCTGCACCGAGACGTCGAGCGCCGAGGTGATCTCGTCGGCGATCAGCAGTCCGGGCTCGACGGCCAGGGCGCGGGCGACGGCGACCCGCTGGCGCTGGCCGCCGGACAGTTGCCGGGGCAGGCGGTCCGCGAACCGGGGGTTCAGGCCGACGAGTTCGAGCAGGGCGGTGACCCGCTCGGCACGGGCCTGCCGGTCGAGCCGGTGGAACGCGGTCGCCGCTTCGCCGAGCGTCTGGCGGACGGTCATCCGGGGATCCAGCGCGGTGTCCGGGTCCTGGAGGACGATCTGGACCAGGCGGCCGAGTCGGCGCCGGTCGCCGACGGTGCGGGCCCGGACCTCCCGGCCGTCGAGCAGGACCCGACCCCCGTGCACGGGGGTGAGGCCGACGATCGCGCGGGCCAGGCTCGACTTCCCGGAGCCGGACTCGCCCACGAGGCCGAGCGTGGTGCCGGGCGGGATCTCCAGCGAGACCCCGTCTACGGCGGCGACGGGGCCGCGCGGGCCGTGGTGGCGGACGGTGAGGCCGGTGAGCTGAAGAGCGGTCATGACGCGACCACCTCCGCCGCCACCGGGTACCAGCAGGCCACCCGGTGGACCGCGTCGAGGTCCTCCAGCGGCGGGGTCTCCTCGGCGCAGTGGTCCCGGCGACGTGGGCAGCGGGGCTCGAACGGGCAGCCCGGGGCGGGCGCGAGCGGCTCGGGCAGTGCGCCCTCCACCGTCGGCAGCGGCCGGTCGCGGTCCGCGGTGAGGTCCGGTACCGACTCGACCAGGGCCCTGGTGTAGGGGTGCCGGGTGCCGGTCGAGAGACGGTCGGCGGGCAGGGTCTCGACGATGGTTCCCGCGTACATCACCAGGACGCGCTCGCAGAACTCGCCCACCAGCGCGACATCGTGGCTGATGAACAGGACGGCGGCGGAGGTGTCCCGCCGGATCTCGGACAGCAGCCGGGTGATCTGCCGCTGCACGGTGACGTCGAGCGCGGTGGTCGGCTCGTCGGCGATGATCAGGCCCGGCCGCACCATCAGCCCGGAGGCGATCATCACGCGCTGGCGCTGGCCGCCGGAGAGCTGGTGGGGGCGTGCCCGCAGCAGGGCAGGGGGAAGGGCCACCCGGCGCAGGGCGTCCGAGGCCTCCGCCAACGCCTGGGCGCGGCTCGCACCGCGATGGGCGCGGACGGTCTCGGTGAGCTGGGTGGCGATGCGCAGCGACGGATTGAGCGCCGTGGCCGGGTTCTGGAAGACCATCGCCAGGCCGGTCGCGAGGTGGTGTTCGCGCTGGGCCGGCGTCATGGCGCCCAGGTCGGCGCCGAGCAGACGGAGGGTCCGGTGGGACACCAGGGCCCGCTCCGGGAGCAGGTCGGCGATCGCGAGCGCGGTGAGCGACTTGCCGGAGCCGGACTCGCCGACGAGCCCGACGATCTCACCCGGCCGCAGGGAAAGGCCCACGCCGCGAACCGGTCGGATCACGCCGTCCGGGGTGGGGAGTTCGACGCTCAGGCCCTCGACCTGGAGTACGAGACCGTCCTCGGCGGGCCCGCTCGGCGCGACCGGCTGCCGGGGCGCACGGGGTGCCGGGCCGCGCCGGGCGACGCCTCCCGCCAGGACCTCGCCGAGCAGCTGGAACGTCAGCGCCGCGTAGAGGATGGCCAGGCCGGGGGCGAGGGCGGGCAGCGGCTGTGCGTAGATGCGGTCGAGCCCCTGGTTGAGCAACTGCCCCCAGTCGTAGCCGGGCGGCTGGACGCCCAGGCCGAGGAAGCTCAGCCCGGAGAGCGCGACCAGGGAGGTGCCCGCCGCCGTGGTCGCGCTCAGCAGCAGCGGCTCGGCGATGTTGGGCAGGACGTGCCGCCACAGCAGCCGGTGCCGGCGCAGGCCGAGGACCCGGGCCGAGGCCAGGTGGTCGGTGCCCGCGACGGCGGCGGCGAGCGTCTGGGCGAGCCGGGCGAAACCGGGCACACCGGCGACGGCGAGGGCGAGCGTCGCCCCGCCGGCGCCCGCGCCGAACACGACCGCGAGGAACATCGCGACCAGGAGCGCGGGGAAGGCGAGCAGGAGGTTGATCAGCCCGGCGAGCAGTCGGCGGGTGCGGCGGCCGACCACGGCGGTGGACGCGCCGAGGAGGATGCCCGTACCCGCGCCGATCACGGTCGCGGCCAGCGCGAGCAGCAGGGAGGGCCGGGTGGCGGTCAGGACCCGGGCGAGCAGGTCCCGTCCGAGGCTGTCGGTGCCGAACGGGTGGGCCGCGGACGGGCCTTGCAGCACCGCCGAGGGGTCGGGGCGGTCCGCCGCCGCGCCCCAGAGGAGGGGGCCGGCCAGCGCGAGCACGACCAGCGACGCCAGCATGGCCGCCGTGACCCAGGCCATGGGCGAGCGCGGGTACCTGGTGGGAAGGGGCATCGGATCCTCAGCTCTCCCTGATCGCAGAGCGAGGGTCCAGCAGCGCCAGCAGCACGTCGACCAGGAGGCCGGCGAGTAGTACGGTCGTGCCCAGGATCAGGACCATCGTCTGGACCACCGGGTAGTCCTGGGTGACCACCGACTGCGCCAGCGCCGAGCCGATGCCGGGCCAGGCGAACACCTTCTCGACCAGCACCGTGCCGGCGATCAAGGCGGGCAGCAGGCTTCCGGCGACGGTGAGCGCGGCGGTCGCCATGTTCGGCGCCGCGTGCCGCAGGTAGCGGCGGGTGGGGGACAGCCGCTTGCTCCGGGCGGTGCGCATGTAGTCCTCGGACAGCACCTTCAGCGCCTCCACCCGGACGATGCGCACCAGGACGGCCGTGGGCGCGAGGGAGAGCGCGAGGACCGGCAGGACGAAGGACTCCGCGCCCGCCGCGCCGGCCACCGGCAGCAGCTGGAGGCCGACGGCCAGCAGCGCGGTGAGCCCGGCGGCCAGGACGAAGTCCGGTACCCCCGCGAGTCCGGCGGTGACCACGGTGAACGCCAGCTCGCTGCGCGGGTGCCGGCCGTCACGGGTGCGGACGGCGGCGAGCAGTCCGCAGGGCAGGGCGACGGCGAGGGTGACGAGGAAGGCCAGGCCGGCGATCTCCAGGGTGGCCGGCAGCCGGGTGCGGACGAGCTCCGCGACCGGTGTCCCGGTGACCAGCGAGCTGCCGAGGTCGCCGTGCACGAGGCCGTCGAGATAGTGCCGGTACTGGGACAGGAAGGGCGCGTCGAGCCCGAGTTGGTGCCGGCGTGCGGCCACCAGAGCGGGGGAGGCGTCGACGCCGAGCGCCGCGCGGACCGGGTCGCCGGGCACCAGGCGGATCATCGCGAACGACGCGGTGAGCACGACCCCGAGGGAGAGGAGCAGCCGGGCGGTGCGGCGGCCGAGGAACGCCGTCCAGGGATTCCGCAGCAGATGGGGCAAGGACACGGTGGGCCCCCGGTCACTGGTGGAGGCGGATGCTGGTGGGGACGAGCTGGCCGCCGAAGGTGGTGGCGAAGGTGGTGCGGTGGCCGTACACGGTGCTCCGGCCGTCCGCGATCGGCAGGGCGTCGACCGAGCGGAAGAGGGCGGCGGTGGCCCGGTTCCAGGTGTCGCAGCCCTCGGTGTCCGGCTCCCGGAGGGCCTGGGCGACCAGGGCGTCGTACTCGGGGTTGGCGACGCCCGCGAAGTTGAGGCCCTGGGCGGGGGTGGGGCCGGAGAAGAACGGGATGAAGCCGACCGGCAGGGCGAAGCCCGGTGAGGTGCCGACCACGACGTCGAAGTCGCCGGTCCGGTACATGGCGTTGACGAGGGCGGGCAGGCTCTCGGTGACCAGCTTGACGTCCGCGCCGAGCTCCGTCCAGGTGCGGGACATCAGCTCGGCGGCGGGCGGCAGGGTCGGTCCGAGGTCCGGGCTGGTGATCAGTCGCAGCCGCAGCGGTCGGCCGTCCTTGGTCAACCGGCCGTCCGGGTCGTGGGTCCAGCCGGCGGCGCGCAGGGCCTCGGTGGCGTCCTGCGTCGGTAGGTTGGCTGCGGCGAGGTCGGCGTGGCAGACGGCGCCCTCGGCGCCGAAGTCGGTGGCGGGCCGGCCGGTGCCGCCGACGGCGACGTTGGCGAGGCCCTGGTGGTCGAGCGCGGACACCAGGGCCCTGCGCAGCGCAGGGTCGGCCAGTGGTCGGCCGGGGCGCTGGTTGAAGAAGGTCAGTCCGACGACGGTCGCCACGTCGGTGGTGGACAGGCCGTGGCCGGTGAGCCGGGCGCGGTCCGGCCCGTTCACGTTCGCGATGTCGACGCCGCCGGTGAGGAGCAGGTTCGCGGTGGTGGAGGCCTGGGGCACCACCGAGATGACGATGCGGGCCGGAAGGCCGGGCTCCGCGGTGGTCGCTCCGGCCGGGCCCCAGGTGTAGCCCTCGCGGACGGTGAACTCGTACGGCCCGCCGGGGGAGTAGCGGGTGAGCACGTACGGGCCGGTGCCGTGGGTGGCGCGGTCGAGCGACTGGGGTCGGTCGAGGCCGGCGGGGCAGACGATCGGCAGCAGGCCGAGGGTGCGGGTGAGGAACGGGAAGGGGGCGGCGGTGCCGGCCGAAACGGTGCCGGCCGGGTCGTCGGCGGTCACGGTGAAGGGGACGTTGGGGAGGACGGTCTGGGCGCCGGCGAGCTGGTTGGCCGGGTCGCCCGCGTAGGTCAGCGCCCGGGCCACCGCCGAGGCGGTGAGGGGGGTGCCGTCGGAGCAGGTGATGCCGGGGCGGAGGGTGAAGGTGGCCGTGGTGGTGGTGGCCTGCCAGGTCGAGGCCAGGCCGGAGACCACGGTGCCGTCGGGGGAGAGGTTGACCAGCGAGTCGTAGGCGTAGCGGGCCTGGGTGGCGCCGAAGGTCGAGTAGGGGTCGAAGCTGGGCGTCTCACTGGCCGCGGCGATCCGGACGGTCCCGTGGTCGACGAGCGGAGTGCTCGTCGAGGACCGGGCGACGCCCGCGCAGCCGGCCACCGCGACGGCCGTGGCGGTGGCGGCGGCTGCCAGGAGGACCGGCAGGAGGCAACGGCGCATGGCGTCATGGTGCCACCGAGTTTTCCCGCTGACGAGTCAACTCGCCTTTGTGGCAAGTGTGTTCGAATGGCGAAAGCCGCCTGTGGATGCGTCGGGGAGCCGTTCGCGCGGCCCCTGGCGATCGGGTTCGTCTCACCCGTTCGAGGGATAGTACGGCCGCGGTTCCGCGGACCGGGCGACTGGGCGGCCGGTCATCGCCACACTGGCCGGATGAGGACGAGGACGAGGACGAACGAGCCGGGCGAGGAGATCGGTCGACTGGCCGACGATTACTGGGAGTTCCTGCTGGAACGCGATCCACTGCTGAGGGTGCGCCAGGGCCTCCCGGTGGAGACGCTCCCCGGGGCGTCGCTCGCCGAGGCCGAGGAGCGGGCGCGGTTCGCGGAGGGTGCGCTCGGGCGGGTCCGGGCACTCGGCGGCGTGGGGTTGTCCGGAGTCGACGCCGACACCGCCGCGTTCCTCACGGGGTTGGCCGAGCAGGAGCTGCGGTCCCGCCGCTGCCACTGGCTGACGCCCGCGGCCACGCCGTACCGGCTGTTCCCGCTGTCGCAGTACGTCGACGTGGTCCTGTGCCCGTTCCGCTTCGCCGAACGACCGGACGTCGAGCGGTACTTGTCGCTGCTGCACGAGCTGGCCCGGGTGGTCGGCTCGATCGCCGACAAGGCGGCGGAGCAGGCTGTACGCGGTTTCCGGGTGCCGGCCCCGGCCCTGGCCGGGACGCGCGCCACCGCCGTCGGCCTGCGGGCGTCCGTGGCGCGCCGGGTCGAGGTGGACGACGACCGACTCGGCGGACTGGGCCGCGCCGACCGCGGACGGCTCCGCGACGGGGTGCATCGGCTGGTGGAGGTCGAGCTGGCACCGGCCTTCGACGGCCTGCTCGCCGTCCTCGACGACCCGGCCCACCTGCGCGAGGCGCCGCAGGCCGTCGGCTGGGCGCAGTACGCGGGCGGGGAGGAGGCGTACCGGGAGTTCGTCCGGACTCACAGTGGGGGCGACACGCCGCCCGAGCGGCTCCACGAGCTCGGCCGCGAGCAGTGCCGGGAACTCGCCGAGCGGATGCGGGAGGTCCGCACGGCCCTCGGATTCCCGGGACCCGAGGGCGAGTTCCACGAGCGGCTGCGCACCGAGCCCCGTCTGTACGCCCGGACCCCCGAGGAGGTCGAGGCCCGCTACCGCGGCCACCTCGACCGGCTCGCCCCGCTGCTGCCGCGCTGGTTCGCCGTGCTGCCGGCCGCGCCGTACGGACTGGCGCGGCTGGATCCGGCGCTGGAGGCGGGGATGACCTTCGGATACTACGAGCAGCCGACTCCGGACGTCCCGGTCGGACGCTACCGCTACAACGGTTCGGACGTGGATCGGCGCTCGCTCCTGGGTGCGGCGTCCTTGATCTACCACGAGCTGGCTCCCGGGCACCACTTCCACCTCGCCCGGCAGGCGGAGGACCTGGAACTGCCGCAACTTCGCCGCGAGGTGGCCGAGTTCACGGCTTTCAACGAGGGCTGGGCGGAGTACGCGGCCGGTCTGGGCTGGGAGATGGGCCTCTACGACGACCCGTGGGACGCGTACGGGCGCCTCGCGCAGGAGCGGTTCACCGCGCAGCGCCTCGTCGTCGACACCGGGCTCAACCTCGGGACGATGAGCCTGGCGCAGGCGCGGGACTTCATGCGCGCCAACTCCACCGAGGCGGACGACCAGATCGTCTCGGACCTGCTGCGCTACTCGACGGACCTGCCCGGGCAGGCGCTCTCCTACCGGGCGGGCTACCTGGAGTTCGGCCGGCTGCGGGCCCGGGCCGAGAGCGGGCTCGGAGCGGGTTTCGACGTACGGGCCTTCCACGAGGCGGTGCTGGGCGGGGGAGGGCTGCCGTTCCCGGCCCTTCGGCGGAGGGCGGCGCGCGAACTCGGCAATCCTCGGTAAATAGGAAAATAAGCCCATGGGTTTGAATGTGTAGGCGTCGCCCCTACTGCCCAAGAAGGCAAAGATCACTCGCACGGGTGAAATCGGCCGGGACTGTTTGGTCTCGATGGGCATGACTCGACTACGGTGGCGAAAGAGTGGGCGGTGGACCCCGTCGATATGGAATTCGGACCAGTAGGCCCCGGTGGGGAATAGTGAATTCCGGAAATGGGTACCTCTGTTCGCCCGGCTGTGCGCTGCTCCGGTGTTCGCAGTGCCCGGGATCCCTGTCATACGTATGCGTGAAGAGGATGGAGCATCATGCCGCCCGTAGTACCGCCCTTCCTGGTTGGCCTCGTCGTCGCGCCACTGGCCAAGCGTCTGCTCAAGCCGCTGGTGCGCGGTGTCGTCAAGACGTCCGTCGGCCTCGTCATGGAGGTGAAGAAGGCGGCCCATGAGGCCGGAGAGAACATCCATGACCTCGCGGCCGAGGTGGCCGCCGACATGGTGTCCGCGCAGATCGCCGCCGGCGACGGCCACCCGGCCGCCGAGAGTTCCACCCCGAACGGCGAGAAGGACGAGGCCGCCGACCGGGTCGAGAACGAGGCGAGGACCCCGAAGATCCGTGCGACCGCAGGCGTCGGCAAGGCGCACTAGCGTCCTGTCGCGCGGCCCGACCCGCCGCCTGGGTGCATGTTTCGACCGACCTCGGAAGATGCGTCCAAGCGGCGGTCGGCCGCCGCCCATCGGCCGAATCGTTTTCCCGCCAGATATTCCACTCCGTCGCAGTGTTCCGTCATGCCCGATGACGGATTTCCCGCGACCTCCGCAAACAGGTGATCGAACACATGCCATCTCTGCTGGGTGCCGCAGCCGGGAACCGCTCCGTGGATTCGGACGTGCGCCCGCGCTCGGTCATCCCGGGTCGCCAGCGCTGGGACGTCAAGCCGGTTCTCGGACGGCCCCGGACGGCCGAAGTCCTCGCCGCCGTCCTGCGGCGCGTCCCCGGGATCACCGAGGCGCAGGCAAGTCCGATCACCGGTGGGGTCCTCGTCCGGCACGACGCGCGGGTACGTGCCGCGGATGTCGGCCGGATCGTCCGCAGAGCGGTCGCCGTGGTCACGGAGGGGCCGACCAGGACAGGACGCCCGGCGCCGGCCCGACCCGCCGCCGAACCTGCTTCGCGTCCGGACCGCGGCCTCGTCGTACGCCCGGTCCTCGCCGTCGGCGGCGGGGTGGCGGCCGGCATCGCGCTGATCCGAGGGTCGGCGCTGAGCAAGCAGCTGGTGGCACTCGGCGGGGTCGCGGCCGCGACCGTGGCCGTCGTCCGGAAGGCCTGGCGCAGAACGGCCGACACGGCCCGGGACCTCTCCGGAGCCGAGGCCCGGCGTCATCCCCTGCTGGAGGTCGTCGGACCGCACCGCCGCCGCCTCTACCGCGCCTCCGTGCTCTCGGTCGCATGCCAGATCTCGGAGATGGCGCTCGGTACCTTCCTCGGCTGGACCGCACTGGTTCTCATCAAGGGCGAGGCCGCGCCGCTGGTCCGTTTCGGCCTGACCACCGCGTCAGCCCAACTCTGGGGCCTGGCAGGGATGGTGACCATCGCCTGTGTCGCCGTCGCGGGCCTTTCCTACTCCTCGAACCTCCAGTGGCGTCAGCTCGGCCAGGACATCGAGCACGACTGGCGGGGCCGCACGTACGAGCACGTGCAGCACCTCGAACTACGGCACCTGGAAGGCGAGCGGACCACCCGGATCGCCGGGGTGCTCACCGACGACGTCCGCCAGCTGGGCACCTTCTTCGCCACCTCGGCCAACGACGTGCTGCAGCTGGGCACCAGCCTGGCCATCCTGGTCCCGTTGTTCCTCGTGCTGGCACCGCAGATCGCCTGGATCGCCTTCCTGCCCATCCCGGTCATCGCCTGGCTGTCGCTCCGTTACCAGGACAAGGTCACGGCCGACTACGCCGCCTCCGGTGAGCACCGGGCCAGGCTGCACAGCCAGCTGGTCAACACGCTGGAGGCCGGCGCCACCGTCAAGAGCTTCTGCACCGAGGACTACGAAGCCGAGCGCATCGACCAGCTGAGCGCGAAGGCCCAGGAGAGCAACGAGCAGACCGACCGGAGCACGATCCGCCACGCCGAGACCGTCAGGGTCTGCACGACCAGCTCGATGGCCGGCACCCTGCTGATCGGCGGTCGGTCGGTGCTCAACGGCAGCCTGCCGTTCGAGGTGTTCAGCCCGCTGATCGGGCTGCCCCAGATGGTGCTGCTGCGGATGAACCGGCTCGGCGGCATCGTCGACCAGTACCAGCGCACGCTCGCCGCCTACGACCGGGTCCACCGCCTGCGGGCCCTGCCCGTCGAGACCGAAGGCACCGGCGGACCGCTCGACACCGAGAAGGTGCGGGGCGAGATCGTCCTCGACGACGTGACCTTCGCCTACCCCGGCCGCCCGCCGGTGCTGGAGGACCTCTCACTGACCATTCCCGCAGGCCGGGTCACCGCCCTCGTCGGAGCCACCGGCTCCGGCAAGACGACCGTCGCCAAGCTGCTGATGCGCTTCCAGGACGCGGAGTCCGGCAGCGTGCTGCTCGACGGGCGCGACGTGCGCGACCTGCCGCGCCGGGACCTGCGGGACGCGGTCGGGTTCGTCGCCCAGGACCCGTTCCTGTTCGACGGCAGCATCGCCGACAACATCCGCTACGGCAGCTTCGAGGCCCCGGACGAGGCCCTGGTCGAGGCTGCCACGATGGCCGAGGCGCACACCTTCATCGCGACGCTGCCGGACGGCTACGACACGGTGATCGGCGAACGCGGCGCCGCGCTCTCGGGCGGCCAGCGGCAGCGGATCGCCCTGGCGCGGGCGATCCTCAAGGACGCGCCGGTCGTGATCCTCGACGAGGCCACCTCCGCGGTGGACAACGAGACCGAGGCCGCCATCCAGCGCACGCTCCGGAGGTTCGGGGCCGAGCGGACCATGGTCGTGATCGCCCACCGGCTCTCCACGGTCCGCCACGCCGACCGGATCTACGTCATGGACAAGGGCGGCGTCGTGGCCGAGCAGGGCACCCACGACGAACTCCTCGCCCAGCACGGACTCTACGCATCCCTCTGGCAGCTCCAGGCCGGCGAAATCGCCGCCTGAGCACCGCAGCAGCGCCCGCCCGCCGACCGCGTGACGTCACCGCGGCCGGCGGGGCCCGGCGTGCCCTGCGCGTACGCCCGCCCACACTTCTGGAGGTACCCCCATGTCCCGTCGCGACGGCGACGTCCTTCCCCTGACCGCGGCACAGCGCGAGATCTGGCTCGCCGAACAGCACGCGCGGACAGCACCCGACGCCTACCGCATCGGCGATTACCTGGAGATCCACGGACCGGTCGACGGGGAGCTCGTCGAGACCGCGTTGCGCCGGGTCGTCGACGAGATCGACGTGCTGCACGTGACCTTCGACCACGACGGGCAGGACCCGCGTCAGATCGTCCGTGCGGAATGGGACTGGACACCGGCCCGGCTCGACCTCGGCTCGGAGCCCGACCCCAGGGCGGCGGCCCTGGAATGGATGGCCCAGGACCGGGTGCGCCCGCTGGATCTCACCCGTGACCCGCTCTTCAGCTTCGCGCTGATCAGCCTCTCGCCGACGCACCACATCCTGTACCAGAACTACCACCACCTGGTGATGGACGGATTCGGCCTCTCCCTCGTCCGGCGGCGGATCACGCGGGTGTACACCGCGCTGGCCGCAGGCGGACCGGTCCCGCCGTCGTCGTTCCGTTCCCTGGACGTCCTGCTCCGCAGCGAAGCCGACTACCGCGCCTCGGAGCAGTTCGCCTCCGACCGGTCGTACTGGACGGAACTGCTCGCCGGCCGGCCGGATCCGACCCGGCTCACCGGTCGGGCTCCGCGGAGCGGGAACGGCCCGCATCCCGCGGTGGAACCGGGGGTGCTCCGCGTGGAAGCACTGCGATCGGCGGCGCAGGAGACGGGAGGCCACTGGTCCCGGCCGCTGATCGCAGCGGCAGCCCTCTACACCCACCGGCTCACCGGGGACCGGGACGTGCTGATCGGCCTTCCCGTCACCGGCCGCGAGGGAGCCGGACGCGACCTGATGACCTCCCCCGGCGCGGTGGCGAACGTGGTGCCCCTCCGTCTGTCGGTGCGACCGGACACGCGGTGGCACGAGCTGGTCGCCGAGGTGGCACGGGAGTCCGACGCGGCCCTCGCGCACCAGCGCTACCGCAGCGAGGAGGTGTTTCGGGACCTCGGCGTTCCCGGTGCCGGTGGGGCGACGTTCCCGCTCGTCGTCAACATCATGGCCTTCGACTCCGCGCTGAGCTTCGCCGGGCACCCCGCCACGCTGCACTACCTGCTCCCGGAGCCGATCACCGGGCTGTCCCTCTGGATCACCGGTCGGCGGGGAGACAACGAACTCCGGGTCGAACTCAAGGGCGCGCCCCGGACCTGGAGCAACGACGAACTCGCCGTCCACCAAAGGCGTCTGCTCGCACTTCTGGACACCGTCGCGGACTGCGCCCCGCAGGGGCCGGTCGGCCGGCTCGGCCTGGTCACCGCGGACGAGGAGCGGGAACTGCTGGAGCTGGGCGCCGGCCCGGTGGCCGAGGGCTCCTCCGGCAGCCTGCCGGAGGTGTTCCGGGCACAGGTGCGGGCGACGCCGGACGCTGTCGCGGTGGTGGGGCCGGACGCGTCCCTGACGTACGCGGAGTTGGACGCGCGGGCGAACCGGCTGGCGCACGCCCTGATCGCCCGTGGGGTGGGGCCGGGGCGGCTGGTGGCGGTGGCCCTGCCGCGCTCGGCCGAGCTGGTGGTCGCGATCCTCGCGGTGCTCAAGGCGGGGGCGGCGTACGTCCCGGTCGATCCCGAGTACCCCGCCGCCCGGATCGGGTACGTGCTCGACGACGCCCGGCCGGTCCTGGTGGTGACCGACTCCCGCACCCGGGACCGGCTGCCGGAGCCCGGTGCCGCCGAGCGGCTGGTGGTCGACGACCCGGGGACGGCCGCGCTGGTGGCGGACTGCCCGGCAGCGGATCCGGAGGTGACCGTCGATCCGGAGCACCCGGCCTACGTCATCTACACCTCCGGTTCCACCGGGCGACCCAAGGGCGTGGTGCCGACGCACGGCGGGCTGCTCAACCTGTTCGCCGGTCAGCAGCAGACACTGTTCCCGCCACTGCTGAAGGACCGGCAACGGTTGCGGGTGGCGTTGACCACGTCGGTGTCGTTCGACGCCTCCTGGAACCAACTGCTGGCCCTGTTCGCGGGCCACGAGCTGCACGTCCCGGACCACGCGACCTGGACCGACCCGGACGCCTTCGTCGACTACGCCCGGAGCCGTGGCCTCGACTTCATCGAGGCCACCCCGTCCTACCTCGAAGTCCTCGTCGCACGGGGACTGCTGGACGATCCGCAGTGGCGTCCGGCGGTGGTCGCAGCCGGCGGGGAGGCCGTTCCGGAGCGGCTGTGGGAGCAACTCCGTGAGGCCGACGGGGTGTCCTGCCTGAACTTCTACGGGCCGTCCGAGTGCACCGTGAACTCGGTCGTCGCGCCGCTGGAGTCGAGCCGGCGCCCGGTGATCGGCCGGCCGGTCCCGGGCGCCCGGCTGTACGTGCTGGACGGCGCGTTGCGACCGATGCCGACGGGCGTCGCGGGCGAGCTGTACGTCGCCGGCGCGGGCCTGGCGCGGGGCTACCTGAACCGGCCGGGTCTGACGTCCGGGCGGTTCGTGGCCGACCCGTTCGGGCCGCCCGGCTCCCGCATGTACCGCACCGGTGACCTGGTGCGGTGGGACGCCTGGGGGTCCCCCCGGTCGGAGGCCGGGGGAGGGAACCTGGAGTTCCTCGGCCGTACCGACGACCAGGTCAAGATCCGGGGGTTCCGGATCGAGCTCGGCGAGATCGAGGCCGTGCTCGTCGAACACCCGCAGGTCGCACAGGCCGCCGTTCTGGTGCGCACCGAAGAGGACGCCCGGCTGGTCGCCTACGTGGTGCCGGCATCCGGTGCCGAGGTGGCCGCGGCCGCGCTGCGCGAGCACCTGCGCGAGCGGCTGCCGGAGTACATGGTGCCGGCCGCGTTCGTGACGCTGGACGCGCTGCCGCTGACACCGAACCGGAAGCTCGACCGTCGGGCCCTCCCGGCGCCCGAGCAGGCCGCAGTCGCCCCGGGCCGCGCCCCGCGCACCGCGACCGAGCACCTGCTCGCCGGGCTGTTCGCCGAAGTGCTCGGAGTGGCCGAGGCCGGGCCGGACGACAGCTTCTTCGACCTCGGCGGGCATTCGCTGCTGGCCACCCGGCTCGTCGCCCGGGCGCGATCGGTGCTCGGCGTGGAGCTGAGGCTGAGCGACCTGTTCGACGCGCCGACGGTGGCGGAACTGGCGGCGGCGGTGGATGTCGCGGGCCGGGCGCGGCCGGCGCTGGCGCGGCGCGAGCGGCCCGGGACGGTTCCGCTGTCCTTCGCGCAACGCCGACTGTGGTTCCTGCACAGCATGGAGGGCCCGAGCGCCACGTACAACATCCCGCTGACGCTGCGGCTGTCCGGAAACCTGGACCAGCGAGCCCTGGAGGCCGCCCTGGCGGACGTGGTCGAGCGGCACGAGAGCCTGCGCACCACCTTCCCGACGGTCGACGGCGTGCCGTGCCAGCGGGTGCTGGACCTCGACGTGGCACGGCCGCGGCTGCGGGTGACCGAGGTCGGCGAGCACGACCTGCCGGATCGGCTGGCGGAGGCGGCCCGGTACGGCTTCGAGCTCTCCGCGGAGCCGCCGCTGCACGCGGAACTGTTCCAGTTGGGACCGGAGGAGCACGTACTGCTGCTCGTGGTGCACCACATCGCCGGTGACGGCTGGTCGATGGGGCCGCTCTCGCAGGATCTGACGACCGCCTACGCGGCCCGATCCGACGGGGCGAAGCCGGAGTGGTCGCCGCTGCCGGTCCAGTACGCCGACTACGCCCTGTGGCAGCGGGAACTGCTCGGCGACGGCTCGGACCCGGACAGCCTGCTGAACGGTCAACTGGCCTACTGGAGCGAGCAGCTGGCGGGCCTGCCCGAGCAGGTGGAACTGCCGTTCGACCGGCCCCGGCCGGCGGCGATGTCCTACCGGGGTGCCCACCTGCCGGTGCGGATCGATGCCGAGCTGCACCAGGGCCTGCGCGCGCTCGCCCGGGACGGCGGGGCCAGCCTGTTCATGGTGCTCCAGGCCGGGCTGGCCGCCCTGCTGGGCAAGCTCGGCGCGGGCACCGACGTCCCGATCGGCACGCCGATCGCCGGGCGCACCGACGAGGCCGTGGACGACCTGGTCGGCTTCTTCGTCAACACCCTGGTGCTGCGTACCGACCTGTCGGGCGACCCGTCGTTCACCGAGCTGCTGGGCCGGGTGCGTGCCGACGCGCTGGCCGCGTACGCGCATCAGGACGTGCCGTTCGAGCACCTGGTGGAGGCGCTGAACCCGGCCCGGTCGCTGTCGCACCACCCACTGTTCCAGACCATGCTCGCCCTGCAGAACGCGCCGCTCGGCGCGTTCGAGCTGCCGGGGCTGCGGGTGGCGACCGACCTGGTCCACACCGGGACGGCCAAGTGCGACCTGACCTTCATGGTGGCCGAACAGCCCGGTGCGGACGGGCTGTCGGTCCTGGTGGAGTACAGCACCGACCTGTTCGACGCGGCCACCGTGGCGGGGATCGTCGAGCGGTGGCTTCGGCTGCTGCGGGCCGTGTCCGCCGACCCCGGCCGGCGGATCGGCCGGGTGGACGTCCTGTCCGCCGACGAGCTCCGCGCGCTGCTGCCGGCCGGCGAAGGCCGGGACGGCGAGCTGCCGGAGAGCGGTATCACCGCGCTCTTCGAGCGGCAGGTACGGGCGAACCCGGCCGCGACCGCCCTTGTGAGCGGCGAAGTGTCGCTGACGTACCGGGAGTTGAATGCCCGGGCCAACCGGCTCGCGCACGTCCTGATCGACCGGGGCGTGGGGCCGGAGCAACTGGTGGCGGTGGCCCTGCCGCGCTCGGCCGAGCTGGTGGTCGCGATCCTCGCGGTGCTCAAGGCCGGCGCCGCGTACGTGCCGGTGGACCCGGAGTACCCTGCGGCCCGGATCGCCTACCTGCTCCAGGACGCCCGGCCCGCGCTGCTCGTGACGACCGGCCGGATCGGCGACCTGCCGGGCGCGGAGGCGGTGGACCGGCTGCTGCTGGACGCCGCGGGCCTGGACGGGCTGCCGGACACGGACCCGGTGGTCCCGGTCGACCCCGGGCACCCGGCCTACGTCATCCATACCTCCGGCTCCACCGGCGACCCCAAGGGCGTGGTGGTCCCGCACCGGAACGTGGTGCGGCTGTTCGACACCACCCGGGAACTGTTCGGCTTCTCCGCCGAGGACGTCTGGACGCTCTTCCACTCCTACGCCTTCGACTTCTCGGTGTGGGAGCTGTGGGGCGCGCTGCTGCACGGCGGCCGACTGGTGGTCGTGGACCACGAGACCAGCCGCTCGCCCGGCCGGTTCCTGGAGCTGCTCGCCCGCGAGCGGGTGACCGTGCTCAACCAGACGCCGTCCGCCTTCTACCAGCTGATCCAGGCGGACGTCGAGGCGCCCGAGACCGGCCGTGAACTCGCCCTGCGCACGGTGGTGTTCGGCGGCGAGGCCCTGGAGCCCGCCCGCCTCGCGAGCTGGTACGAGCGGCACCCGGACGACGCGCCGCGGCTGGTCAACATGTACGGCATCACCGAGACCACGGTGCACGTCACCCACGCGGCACTCGACCGGTCAGGCACCGCCGCAGGACAGGTCGGCACGTCCCTCCCGGACCTGCGGACGTATGTGCTCGACGCCGGCCTGCGGCCGGTGGCCCCGGGCGTGCCCGGCGAGCTGTACGTCGCGGGTGCGGGTCTGGCGCGCGGCTACCTGAACCGGCCCGGCCTGACCGCCGGGCGGTTCGTGGCGGACCCGTTCGGGCCGCCGGGGTCGCGGATGTACCGCAGCGGCGACGTGGTGCGCCGAGGGGCGGACGGCAGCCTGCGCTACGTCGGCCGGGCCGACCAGCAGGTGAAGGTGCGCGGCTTCCGGATCGAGCTCGGCGAGATCGAGGCGGCGCTCGCCGCGCACCCCGGCGTCGCCCAGGTCGCCGTGCTGGCCCGGCAGGACCGCGCCGACGACACCCGGCTGGTCGCCTACCTGGTGCCCGCCTCGGGCTCCGCGCCGCGCCCGGCCGAGCTGCGCGCCCACCTGGCCGGACGGCTGCCGGAGCACATGGTGCCGTCGGCGTTCGTGGTGCTGGACGCGCTGCCGCTGACCACCAACGGCAAGCTGGACCGCCGGGCCCTGCCCGCTCCCGACCTCGCCCCCGCGGGCACCGGCCGCGCGCCGCGCACCCCGCAGGAGCAAGTCCTGTGCGAGCTGTTCGCCGAGGTCCTCGGGGTGGCCGGGGCGGGTGTCGAGGACAGCTTCTTCGACCTGGGCGGGCACTCGCTGCTGGCGACGCGCCTGGCCGCCCGGGTCCGCGCGACCCTGGGGGTGGAGCTGGAGCTGCGCACCCTGTTCGAGACCCCGACCCCGGCCGGCGTGGCCTCCGCCCTGGCGGGTGCCCGCCGGGCGCAACTGGCACTGGCACCCCACCCGCGGCCCGGGCGGATCCCGCTGTCGTTCGCGCAGCGGCGGCTCTGGTTCCTGCACGAGCTGGAGGGTGCCGGCGCGAACTACCACATCTCGCTGGCCTGGCGGCTGTCCGGGAACCTGGACCGGCGGGCCATGGAGGCCGCCCTGGCGGACGTGGCCGCCCGGCACGAGAGCCTGCGCACCGTCTTCCCGGCGGTGGACGGTGTGCCGCACCAGCAGGTGCTGGACGTCGTGGCGGGCCGCCCGCGGCTGGACGCGAGCCGGACCACCGAGGCCGGGCTGCCGGGCGTGCTGGCGACCGCGAAGGCCCGGCCGTTCGACCTGGCCGTCGATCTGCCGCTGCGCGTCGGCCTGTTCGAGCTCGGACCGGACGAGCACGTGCTCCAGCTGGTGCTGCACCACATCGCCGGTGACGGCTGGTCGCTGGGCCCGCTCACGCAGGACCTGACCGCCGCCTACGCGGCGCGCTGCCGGGGCGAGGAGCCGCAGTGGGCGGAGCTGCCGGTCCAGTACGCCGACTACACCCTGTGGCAGCACGAGCTGCTCGGCGACGCCACCGACGGTGACAGCCCGTTCGCCCGCCAGGCGGCCTACTGGACGCGGCAGTTGGCCGAGCTGCCGGAGCAGCTCCGGCTGCCCACCGACCGGCCCCGCCCGGCGGTCGCCTCCCACCGGGGCGGCTTCGTGCCGGCCGGGCTGGACGCGGAGCTGCACCGCGGACTGCGCGAGCTCGCCCGCGTACACGGGACCAGTCTGTTCATGGTGCTCCAGGCCGGGCTGGCGGCGCTGCTGAGCAAGCTCGGTGCGGGCGACGACATCCCGGTCGGCAGCCCGGTCGCCGGCCGGACCGACCAGGCCCTCGACGAGCTGGTCGGCTACTTCGTCAACACCCTGGTGTTCCGTACGGACACCTCGGGCGATCCGACGTTCGCCGAGCTGCTGGGCCGGGTGCGGGACACCGCGCTGGCCGGGTACGCCCACCAGGACCTGCCGTTCGAGTACCTCGTCGAGGCCCTCAACCCGGCGCGGTCGCTGGCGCACCACCCGCTGTTCCAGGTGATGCTGGTGCTGCAGAACGCGCCCCGGGCCGACTTCGCCCCGCCCGGGCTGCACGTCGGCGACATGCCGTTGACGACGACCACCGCCAAGCTCGACCTGATCTTCACGATGTCCGAGCGGCACGCGGAGGACGGCTCCCCGGAGGGGATCGACGGATTCGTCGAGTACACCAGCGACCTGTACGACCCGGCCACCGTCGAGACGATGATCGGGTGGTGGCAGCGGTTGCTTCGTGCGGCGGTCGCCGACCCGCGGCGGCGGCTCAGCCGATTCGGCCTGCTCGCCGCGGAGGAGGAGCGTGAGCTGCTGGCGCTGGGTACCGGCCCGGTGGCCGAGGGTCCCAGCGAGAGTCTGGCGGAGGTGTTCCGGGCGCAGGTGCGGGCGACGCCGGACGCGGTCGCGGTGGTGGGGCCGGAGGCATCGCTGACGTATGCGGAGCTGGACGCGCGGGCGAACCGGCTGGCGCATGCCCTGATCGCTCGCGGGGCGGGGCCGGAACGGCCGGTGGCGGTGGCCCTGCCGCGTTCGGCGGGGCTGGTGGTGGCGATCCTCGCGGTGCTGAAGGCCGGTGCCGCGTACGTCCCGGTCGATCCGGAGTACCCCGCCGCCCGGATCGGCTACATGCTCGACGACGCCCAGCCGGTCATGGTGGTGACCGATGCCCGTACCCGGGACCGGTTGCCCGGGGCCGGTGTCGCCGGGGGGTTGGTGGTCGACGACCCGGAGACCGCGGCGACGCTGGAGGGCTTCCCGGCAGCGGACCCGGAGGTGGCCGTCGATCCGGAGCATCCGGCCTACGTCATCTACACCTCCGGCTCGACCGGGCGGCCCAAGGGCGTCGTGTCGACGTACGGCGGCCTGCTCAACCTGTTCGCCAACCAGCGGCCGCTGCTGTTCGCGCGGCGGCCGAAGGGGCGACTGCGGGTGGGACTGACCACGTCGGTGTCGTTCGACGCGTCCTGGGACCAGCTGTTCGGCCTGTTCGCGGGCCACGAACTGCACGTCCTGGACGAGGAGACCTGGGCTGACCCGGACGCCTTCGTCGACTACGCTGCGCGGTGCGGGCTGGACTATGTCGGCGCCACCCCGTCGTACCTTCAAGTCCTGTTCGAGCGAGGTCTGTTGGGCGATGCGCAGTGGCGTCCGGCGGTGGTCGCGGCGGGTGGGGAGCCCGTTCCGGAGCAGTTGTGGGAGCGGCTGCGGGCAGCCGACGGGGTGTCGTGCCTGAACTTCTACGGTCCGTCCGAGTGCACGGTGAACTCGGTGATCGCGCCGCTGGAGTCGAGCCCGCGCCCGGTGATCGGCCGGCCGGTCGGCAACACCCGGTCGTACGTGCTGGACGGCGCGTTGCGGCAGACGCCCACGGGTGTGGCGGGTGAGTTGTACATCGCGGGCGCGGGCCTGGCACGGGGCTACCTGAACCGCCCGGGTCTGACTGCCGGGCGTTTCGTGGCCGATCCGTTCGGGCCGGCCGGCGAGCGCATGTACCGCACCGGTGACCTGGTGCGGTGGGGATCGGACGGGAACCTGGAGTTCCTCGGGCGTACCGACGACCAGGTCAAGGTCCGGGGTTTCCGGATCGAACTCGGCGAGATCGAGACCGTGCTCGCCGACCACCCGCACGTCGCGCAGGCCGCCGTGATCGTCCGGCAGGATCGTACGGAGGACCAGCGCCTGGTCGCCTATGTGGTGCCCGTCACCGGGGAGGAGCTCCAACCGGATACGCTGCGGGCGCACCTGCGCGAGCGGCTGCCGGAGCACATGGTGCCGACCGCGTTCGTGAGCCTGGAGAGCCTGCCGCTGACCGTCAACGGCAAGTTGGACCGGCGCGCCCTGCCCGAGCCCGAGTACACCGCGCCACGCGACGGCCGGGCCCCGCGCACACCACAGGAACACGTCCTCGCGGAGCTGTTCGCGCAGATGCTGGGCGTAGCCCGGGTCGGGGTCGACGACGACTTCTTCGAGCTCGGCGGACACTCGCTGCTGGCGACTCGGCTGGTGGCCCGGGCGCGTGCCACGCTGGGTGTGGAACTGGAACTGCGCAGCCTGTTCGAGACGCCGACGGTGGCTGGGCTGGCCGCAGGACTCGGCCGGGCCGGCCAGGCGCGGCTGGCACTGCGCCACGTTGAGCGGCCCGACCGGGTCCCGCTGTCCTTCGCGCAGCGCCGACTGTGGTTCCTGCACCAGTTGGAGGGCGCCGGCTCCGTCTACAACATGCCGTTGGCGTGGCGGCTCTGCGGCCCGCTGGACCGCGCTGCCCTGGAGGAGGCGCTGGCTGACGTCGTCAACCGGCACGAGAGCCTGCGCACGGTCTACCCGCAGGTCGACGGGGTGCCGTACCAGGACGTGCTGGACGCGCGGACGGTCCGGCCGCAGCTGCCGGTCACCAGGACCGGCGGGACGGACCTGCCGGAGCTGCTGGTGGCGGCCGCGGCGCGCGGATTCGACCTCGCCACCGAACCACCCCTGCGTGCCGAGCTGTTCGAGACGGCACCGGACGAGCACGTGCTGCTGGTGGTGGTCCACCACATCGCCGGTGACGGCTGGTCGCTGGGCCCGTTGTCGACCGACCTGGCCACCGCGTACGCGGCGCGCTGCCGGGGTGAGGAACCGCAGTGGGCACCACTGCCCGTCCAGTACGCCGACTACACACTGTGGCAGCACCAACTGCTCGGCGACGCGGCCGACCAGGAGAGCCTGTTCGCCCGCCAGGTGGCCCACTGGACACGGACGCTGGCGGACCTGCCCGAGCAGATCCGGCTTCCCGCCGACCGCCACCGCTCCTCCGCACCCTCCTGTTCCGGCGGCCACCTCGCGGTCGAGCTGGACGCCGGGCTGCACGCCGGGCTGGTCCGCCTGGGCCGGGAGCACGGGGCCAGCGCCTACATGGTCCTCCAGGCCGCGCTGGCGGCGCTGCTGGACAAGCTCGGCGCGGGCGACGACATCCCGGTCGGCAGCCTGATCGCCGGCCGGACGGACCAGGCGCTGGACGACCTCGTCGGCTTCTTCGTCAACACCCTGGTGCTGCGCACCGACACCTCCGGCGACCCGTCGTTCGCCGAGCTGCTGGGCCGGGTCCGGGAGGGCGCGCTGGCCGCGTACGCGCACCAGGACCTGCCGTTCGAGCACGTCGTCGAGGCCCTCAACCCGTCCCGGTCGCTCGCCCGCCAGCCGCTGTTCCAGGTGCTGCTCGCGCTGCAGAACGTGCCCCGCACCGACTTCGCCCTGCCCGGCCTGAGCGCCGAGATCGAATTGGTGCGGACACCCACGGCGATGTTCGACCTCGGCTTCCACCTGCTGGAGCGCGGTGCTACCGGCGGGACGGCCGAGGGCATCGTCGGGCGGGTCGAGTACAGCACCGACCTGTTCGACCACGCCACGGTGGAGGCCCTGGTCGCCCGGTGGCTGCGGCTGCTGGCGGCGGTCGCCGCCGCGCCGGACCGGCCGCTGAGCCGGATCGACGTCCTCACCGCCGAGGAGCGGCACGAGCTGCTGGTGGCGCGCAACGACACCGCCCGACCGGTTCCCGCCGACGGCCTGCCGGCCCTCTTCGAGGCGCAGGTCCGGGCGACCCCGCAGGCCCCGGCGGTGGTCTTCGAGGGCACCGTGCTGACGTACCGCGAGCTGAACCGGCGGGCCAACCGCCTGGCGCACGCGCTGATCGCCCGCGGGGTGGGGCCGGAGCAGGTCGTCGCCCTGCGGCTGCCGCGCTCGGCCGAGCTGGTGGTCGCCGTCCTCGCGGTGCTCAAGACGGGTGCGGCGTACCTGCCGATCGACCCGGACTACCCGGCCGCCCGCATCGCGTACATGCTGGAGGACGCGCGTCCTGCCGTGGTGTTCGACGACCTCGCGGCCGTCACACCGGCCGAGGAGCGGCCGGAGCACGACCCGGCCGTCGCCGTGGACGCGCGGCACCCGGCGTACGTCATCTACACCTCCGGCTCCACCGGCCGGCCCAAGGCCGTGGTGATGCCCGCCGCCGGGCTGCTGAACCTGCTGGCGTGGCACCACGAGGCCGTCGGCGGCGAACCCGGCACCCGCACCGCGCAGTTCACCGCGATCAGCTTCGACGTCTCGGTGCAGGAGGTGCTCTCCGCGCTGCTGTACGGCAAGACCCTGGTGGTGCCGACCGAGGAGCAGCGCCGCAGCGCCGAACTGTTCGCGCACTGGCTCGACCGGCACGAGGTCGGGGAGCTGTTCGCGCCCAACCTGGTGGTCGAGGCGCTGGCCGAGGCCGCAGAGGAAGCCGGGCTGGAGCTGCCGAGCCTGCGGCTGGTCGCCCAGGCCGGCGAGGCGATGCGGCTGGGCGGCGCGGTGCGCCGCTTCCAGACCCGCCGCCCGGGCCGGGTACTGCACAACCACTACGGGCCCGCCGAGACCCACGTGATCACCGCCTACGCACTCCCGGCCGACCCGGCGGACTGCCCGCTGCCGGTGCCGATCGGTCGGCCGATCGCCAACTGCCGGTCGTACGTGCTGGATCCGGCCCTGCGGCCGGTCGCCCCCGGGGTGACGGGTGAGCTGTACCTGGCGGGGACGGGGCTGGCCCGCGGCTACCTGAACCGGCCGGGGCTGACGGCGAGCAGGTTCGTGGCCGACCCGTACGGCCCGGCGGGCTCGCTGATGTACCGCACCGGCGACCTGGTTCGCTGGCGCGCCGACGGCGAGCTGGAGTTCGCCGGCCGGGTGGACCACCAGGTGAAGGTGCGCGGCTTCCGGATCGAACCGGGCGAGATCGAGGCCGAGCTGACCGCGCACCCGGGCGTCGCCCAGGTCGCGGTGCTCGCCCCGGAGCAGCGGATCGTCGCGTACGTGGTGCCCTCGGCGCAGCGACCGGCCACCGCGGAAGCACTGGCGGCGTACCTGCGCGAGCGGGTGCCGGACCACCTGGTGCCGTCGGCGTTCGTGCTGCTGGACGCGCTGCCGCTGACGCCGAACGGGAAGCTGGACCGGGCGGCGCTGCCCGCGCCCGAGCCGGGCACGGCCGGAGCCGGCCGGGCGCCGCGCACCCCGCAGGAGCAGATCCTCTGCGAGCTGTTCGCCGAGGTCCTGGGCCTGCCGCGGGCGGGCGTCGACGACGACTTCTTCGACCTCGGCGGGCACTCCCTGCTCGCCACCCGGCTGATGTCGCGGGTCCGGGCGACCCTCGGCGTCGAACTGGAGCTGCGCAGCCTGTTCCGGACGCCGACGCCCGCCGGGCTCGCGGCCGCCCTGCACGAGGCCGGCCGCGCGCGGCAGGCCCTGGTGCCCAGGCCCCGCCGCGAGCCGATGCCGCTGTCGTTCGCCCAGCGCCGGCTCTGGTTCCTCCAGCAGTTCGGCGCGCCGAGCGCCACCTACCACATGCCGCTGGCCCTGCGGCTGTCCGGCACCCTCGACCGGGCCGCCCTGAACGCCGCGCTCGCGGACGTGGTGGCCCGGCACGAGACCCTGCGCACGGTCTTCCCGCACGCCGGCGGAGTCCCGCACCAGCGGGTGCTGGACGCCACCGACGCCGCTGTCGCGCTGACGGTGCGCGCGGCCGGGGAGGCGGAGGTACCGGCCCTGCTGCGCGAGGCGGCGGTGCGCGGCTTCGACCTCACCTCGGACCTGCCGCTGCGGGCGGAACTGCTCGCGGTCGCGCCGGACGAGCACGTGCTGCTGCTGGTGATGCACCACATCGCCGGTGACGGCTGGTCGATGGGCCCGCTGGCCCACGACCTCGCCACCGCCTACGCCACCCGGCGGGGCGGCGGGACACCCGCCTGGCCGCCGCTGCCGGTGACGTACGGCGACTACACCCTGTGGCAGCACGAGATCCTCGGTGACGAGCACGACGCCGACAGCGTGTTCGCCCGCCAGGTCGGCTACTGGAGCGAGGCGCTGGCGGGGCTGCCCGAGCAGCTGCAACTGCCCGTCGACCGCCCGCGCCTGGCCGCCATGTCGTACGGCGGCGACCTGCTGGACGTCCGGATCGACGCCGAACTGCACGCGGCGCTCGCGGAGTTGGCGCGGCGCTCGGGGGCGACCCTGTTCATGGTGCTGCAGGCGGCGCTCGCCGCGTTGTACACGCGGTTGGGTGCGGGGACGGACATCGCGATCGGGAGTCCGATCGCGGGGCGTACGGACGAGGCGCTGGACGAGCTGGTCGGGTTCTTCGTCAACACCCTGGTGCTTCGCACGGACACGAGTGGTGATCCGTCGTTCGTGGAGCTGTTGGGTCGGGTTCGGGAGACGGCGCTGGAGGCGTTCGCGCACCAGGACGTGCCGTTCGAGCACCTGGTGGAGGTGCTGAACCCGTCCCGGTCGCTGTCGCACCACCCGCTGTTCCAGACCGGGCTGGTCGTGCAGAACGCGCCGGGCGGCGACTTCGACCTCCCCGGCCTGCGGGTCTCCGGGATGGCCGTGACCACGGGGACCGCGCGGCTCGACCTGACCTTCGGGTTCGCGGAGGAGCACGGACCGGGCGGCGCGCCGGCCGGGCTCAGCGGTGCGGTCGAGTACAGCACCGACCTGTTCGACCGTGCGACGGTCGAGACGCTGGTCGCCCGCTGGACCAGGCTGCTGGCCGCGGTCGCCGCAGCCCCGGAACGGCCGATCGGCGGGATCGACCTGCTGTCCGCCGAGGAGCGCGCCGAACTGCTGCCCGCCGTCGGGGACGGGGCGGCCAAGGCGAGCCTGCCGGAGCTGTTCGCGGCGCAGGTGGCGGCGACGCCGGATGCGGTCGCGCTGGTCTGCGGCGGCACCGAGCTGACGTACCGGGAGCTGGACGTCCGGGCGAACCGGTTCGCGCATGCGCTGATCGCCCGGGGTGTGGGCCCGGAGCAGGTGGTGGCGGTGGCGCTGCCGCGGTCGGTGGAGTCGGTGGTGGCCGTCCTGGGCGTGTTGAAGGCCGGGGCCGCGTATCTGCCGGTGGATCCGGCGTATCCGCAGGCGCGGATCGCGTTCATGCTGGACGATGCCCGTCCGGCGCTGCTGGTCGACGACCCGGCGCTGGTGTCCGAGGTCTCCGACCGGCCGGAGAACGACCCGGAGGTCGCGCTGGATGTCCGGCACCCGGCGTACGTGATCTACACCTCGGGCTCGACCGGCCGCCCCAAGGGCGTGGCGGTCAGCCACAGCGGTGTGTCGGGCCTGGTGGCGGCGCAGGCCGAGCGGCTCGGCGTGGCGCCGGGCAGCCGGGTGCTCCAGTTCGCCTCGCCCAGCTTCGACGCGTCCTTCTGGGACCTGTGCAGCGCCCTGCTGACCGGCGCCGCCCTCGTCCTGGCCCCGGCCGAGGCCCCGCTGGAGACCCTGACGGACCGCCGGCTGACCGTCACCCACGTCACCCTGCCGCCCTCGGCCCTGGCCGCCCTGCCGGAGGGCTCGGTGGCCGCGTCCACGCTGGTGGTGGCAGGTGAGGCCTGCCCGCCGGAGCTGGTGGCCCGGTGGGCGCCGGGCCGGCGGATGATCAACGCGTACGGTCCGACGGAGACGACGGTGTGCGCGACGATGAGCGACCCGCTGTCGCCGGCCTCCGGTGTGCCGCCGATCGGCCGACCGGTCGCGGGCTTCCGGGTGTACGTGCTGGACGAGCGGCTGCGGCCGGTGCCGCCGGGCGTCGCGGGGGAGCTGTACGTCGCCGGCCCGGGTCTGGCGCGCGGCTACCTGAACCGGCCCGGTCTGACGGCCGGGAGGTTCGTCGCCTGCCCGTTCGGCCCGGACGGTGACCGGATGTACCGCACCGGCGACCTGGTGCGGCGACGCACGGACGGCGAGCTGGAGTATGTCGGCCGGGCCGATCAGCAGGTGAAGGTGCGCGGCTTCCGGGTCGAGCTGGGCGAGGTCGAGGCGGCCCTGGCCGAGCACCCCGCCGTGGCCCGGGCCGCCGTCCTCGCCCAGGAGGAGAGGCTCATCGGCTACGTGGCCGTGCGGTCCGGCGCGGCGGTTCGCCCGGCGGAGCTGGCGGCACACCTGCGCGAGCGCCTGCCGGACTACCTGGTGCCGGCCGTCTTCGTGGTGCTGGACACGCTGCCGGTGACGCCGAACGGGAAGCTGGACCGGGCGGCGCTCCCTGCGCCCGAGGCCGTGACCACGGAGGCGGGCCGCGCGCCGCGCACCCCGCAGGAGCAGATCCTCTGCGGGCTGTTCGCGGAGGTGCTCGGGCTGGCGAAGGTCGGGGTCGACGACGACTTCTTCGAGCTGGGCGGGCACTCCCTGCTCGCCACCCGGCTGGCCGCGCGGGTGCGCTCGGTGCTCGGTGTGGAACTGGGGCTGCGTGCGCTCTTCCAGGCACCCACCGTGGCGGGCCTGGCCGCGGCGCTGAGCGAGGCGGGCCGCGCCCGCCCGGCGCTGACCGCGCACGAGCGGCCCGAGGCTGTGCCGCTCTCCTTCGCCCAGCGCCGGCTCTGGTTCCTGCACCGCATGGACGGCAGCACCGCGACCTACCACATTCCGCTGGCGCTCCGACTGACCGGGACACTCGACCGGGCGGCACTGGACGAGGCACTGGCCGACGTGGTGGCCCGGCACGAGAGCCTGCGGACGGTCTTCCCGGAGGTCGACGGCGTACCGTGCCAACTCGTCCTGCACCCCGGCGCGGCCCGGCCCCGGGCGCGGCTGACCGAGGTGTCGGAGGCCGAGCTGACGGAGCGGCTCGCCGAGTCCGCCCGGCAGCCCTTCGACCTGGCGGCGGAACCCCCGCTGCGGGCCGAGCTGTTGGCGGTCGCGCCGGACGAGCACGTGCTGCTGCTGGTGGTGCACCACATCGCCGGTGACGGCTGGTCCACCGGGCCGCTGGCCCGCGACCTGGCCGAGGCGTACGCCGCCCGGTGCGAGGGCCGCTCGCCGGGTTGGTCGCTCCTGCCGGTGCAGTACACCGACTACACGCTGTGGCAGCGCGACCTGCTCGGTGACGCATCCGACCCGGAAAGCCGGTTCGCCGAACAGCTCGACTACTGGAAGCGCCAGTTGGCCGGCCTTCCGGAGCTGCTCCCGCTGCCCACCGACCGGCCGCGGCCGGCCGTCGCGGGCTGGCGCGGGGACCAGGTCGGCCTGCAGCTGAGCCCCGAACTGCACACAGCGCTGGCAGAGTTGGCGCGGCGTACCGGCACCAGTCTGTTCATGGTGCTGCAGGCGGGCCTCGCCACGTTGTACACGCGGTTGGGCGCGGGGACGGACGTTCCGATCGGGAGTCCGATCGCGGGGCGTACGGACGAGGCGCTGGACGAGCTGGTCGGGTTCTTCGTCAACACGCTGGTGCTGCGGACGGACACGAGTGGTGATCCGTCGTTCGTCGAGTTGCTGGGTCGGGTTCGGGAGACGGCGCTGGAGGCGTTCGCGCACCAGGACGTGCCGTTCGAGCACCTGGTGGAGGTGCTGAACCCGTCCCGGTCGCTGTCGCACCACCCGCTGTTCCAGACCATCCTGGCTGTGCAGAACGCGCCGATGGGCCGGTTCGCGCTGCCCGGCCTGGACGTGGCCACCTTCGCGGTGGCGACCGGCACCGCCAAGTTCGACCTCGGCGTGAGCCTCGCCGAGCAGTTCGGTCCGGACGGCAGTCCGGCCGGGATCGTCGGCGTGGTGGAGTACGCCACCGACCTGTTCGACCGGTCGACGGTCGCCGCCCTCGCCCGGCGCTGGACGCTCCTGCTGGAGACGGTCACCGCCGATCCGGAGCAGCCGATCGGACGGATCGACCTCCTCGACGCGGACGAGCGGCACCGGCTGCTGGAGCGGGGCAACGCGACAGCCCGTGAGGTGGGCGCCGTCCCGGTGCCGCAGGCCTTCGCGGTGCAGGTGGCGGCGACGCCGGATGCGGTCGCGCTGGTCCGTGGCGGCATGGAGTTGACGTATCGGGAGCTGAATGCCCGGGCGAACCGGTTCGCGCATTCCCTGATCGCTCGGGGTGTGGGGCCGGAGCAACTGGTGGCGGTGGCGTTGCCGCGGTCGGTGGAGTCGGTGGTGGCCGTCCTGGGCGTGTTGAAGGCCGGGGCCGCGTATCTGCCGGTGGATCCGGCGTATCCGCAGGCGCGGATCGCGTTCATGCTGGAGGACGCGCGGCCGGTGGTGGTGGTCGACGATCCGGCGCTGGTGTCCGAGGTCTCCGACCGGCCGGAGAGCGACCCGGTGGTCGCGCTGGATGTCCGGCATCCGGCGTACGTGATCTACACCTCGGGCTCGACCGGCCGCCCCAAGGGCGTCGTGGTCGGCCACGGCGGCGTGGCCAGTCTGGTGGCCGCCCAGATCGAGCGGTTCGCGATCGAACCCGGCAGCCGAGTGCTCCAGTTCGCCTCGCCCAGCTTCGACGCCTCGGTGTCGGAGATCTTCACCGCCCTGCTGCGCGGCGCGGCCCTGGTGCTGCCCGCAGCCGAGCCGGTGGCCGCGCTGACCGACCCGGGCCTGGCGGTCACCCACGTGACCGTGCCGCCGTCCGTCCTGGCCGCCCTCCCGGAGGACTCGCTGCCCGTCTCCACGCTGGTGGTGGCGGGTGAGGCCTGTCCGCCGGAGCTGGTGGCCCGGTGGGCGCCGGGTCGGCGGATGATCAACGCGTACGGTCCGACGGAGACGACGGTGTGCGCGACGATGAGCGACCCGCTGTCCCCGGCGGCGGGTGTGCCGCCGATCGGCCGTCCGATCGCCAACGCTCGGGTGTACGTGCTGGACGAGCGGCTGCGGCCGGTGCCGCCGGGCGTGCCGGGGGAACTGTACGTGGCCGGCGCCGGGCTGGCGCGCGGGTACCTGAACCGACCCGGTCTGACGGCCGGACGGTTCGTCGCCTGCCCGTTCGGCAACGACGGCGACCGCATGTACCGCACCGGCGACGTGGTGCGGTTCCGTGCCTGGGGGTCCCCCCGGCCGGTGGGGGCAGCTCCCAGCCGCCAGGCTGGGGGCGCTGGGGGAGGCCAGCTGGAGTACCTCGGCCGGGCCGACGACCAGGTGAAGGTGCGCGGCTTCCGGGTCGAGCCCGGCGAGGTCGAGGCGGCCCTGGCCGAGCACCCCGCCGTCGCCCGGGCCGCCGTCCTCGCCCAGGACGACCGGCTCATCGGCTACGTCGTCCCGCGTCTGGAGGCGTCCCGGGACAGCGGTCTCGAAGCCGACCACGTGGGCGAGTGGCAGGACATCTACGACGCCCTGCCCATCACCCCCGAGGAAGCCGCCTTCGGCCGGAACTTCGTGGGATGGAACAGCAGTTACGACGCGAGCCCGATCCCGGTCGAGCAGATGAGGGAGTGGCGGGACGCCACCGTGGCCCGCATCCTGGCCCTGCGCCCCCGCCGGGTGCTGGAGGTAGGCGTCGGTACCGGACTGCTGCTCTCGCAGGTCGCGCCGCACTGCGAGACCTACTGGGCGACCGACTTCTCCGCGACCGCGATCGACGCGCTGGCCGCCCAGGTGGCCCGACAGGAGGACCTGGCCGAGCGTGTCGTGCTGCAGACCCGCCCGGCGCACGACACCGACGGACTGCCCACCGGGACGTTCGACACCATCGTGATCAACTCGGTGGTGCAGTACTTCCCGTCCGCCGAGTACCTCGCGGACGTGATCGGGAAGCTGATGGGGCTGCTCGCCCCCGGCGGCGCGCTCTTCATCGGCGACGTCCGCAACCTGCGGCTGCTGCGCCCGCTGGCCACGGCCGTTCAGCTGCACCGAACCGGTGACGGCGCCGACCTCGCCGCAGTGCGCCGCGCCGTGGAGCAGGCCGTCCGGGTCGAGAAGGAACTCCTGGTCGACCCGGACTTCTTCACCGTCCTGCGGGAGCACGGCACGGACGTCGGTGTGGTGGCCGTGGAGGTCAAGCGCGGCCGCCACCACAACGAACTGAGCCGCTACCGCTACGACGTGACGCTGCACAAGTCGCCGGCCGCCCCGGCGGCCCCGGGCCGACCGGTCGAGCTGGAGTGGGGGCGGCAGGTCGCCGGCCTGGCCGAGCTGCGCGAGCTGCTGGCCCAGCCGCTCGCGGGCGTGCTGCGGGTCACCGGGGTGCCCAACCGCCGGGTGGCGCGGGAGTCCGCCCTGGCCCGCGCGGTGCAGGACGGGGACGCCTCGCTCGCCGAGCTGCTGGAACGGCTGCACGCCCCGGAGGAGGGCGGCCTGCCCGACCCGGACGACTTCCACGAGCTGGGGCGGGAACTCGACCGCTGGGTGGGCGTCACCTGGTCGGCCACCCAGGCCGACGCCGTGGACGTCGTCTTCGCGGATCCGCGGGCGCACCACGGCTCCCCGGTCGAGCCGTACCGACCGGTCAGGGCCACCGGCAGGGCGCTGTCCTCGCTGACCAACCGCCCGACCGGCAGTAGGGGCACCGGCGCCCTCATCGGCGAACTCCGCGACTGGCTGCGCGGGCGGCTGCCCGACTACCTGGTCCCGTCGGCGTTCGTGGCGCTGGAGACGCTTCCACTGACGGCCAGCGGCAAGCTCGACCGCCGCGCGCTGCCCGCTCCCGACCTCGGCTCGGTCGGAGCCGGGCGGGCGCCGCGCACCCCGCAGGAGCAGCTCCTCGCCGAGCTGTTCGCCGAGGTGCTCGGTCTGGCCCAGGTCGGGGTCGAGGACAGCTTCTTCGACCTGGGCGGGCACTCGCTGCTGGCGACCCGCCTGGCCTCCCGGGTGCGGGCGACCCTCGGCGCGGAGCTGGAGGTCCGCACGCTGTTCGAGACCCCGACCGTGGCCAAGCTGGCGGCCCGTCTCGACGGCTCCGGAACGGCGCGGCCCGCACTGACCGCCCACCCGCGTCCCGAGCTGGTACCGCTGTCCTTCGCCCAGCGCCGCCTGTGGTTCCTGCACCGGATGGACGGGCCGAGCGCCACCTACAACATGCCGCTCGCACTGAGCCTGACCGGCGGACTCGACCGGCAGGCCCTGCACGCCGCGCTGGCGGACGTGATCGCCCGGCACGAGAGCCTGCGGACCGTCTTCCGGGAGACGGGCGGCGTGCCGTACCAGGTCGTGCTGAGCGCCTCGCAGGCGCACCCGGAGCTGCCGGTGGTCGAGATCGACGAGAGCCGACTGGCCGAACGGCTGGCGGACGCGGCCCGGCGCGGCTTCGACCTGGCCGCGGAACCGCCGGTCCGGGCGGCGCTGTACGCGCTCGCCCCCGACCGGCACGTGCTACTGGTCGTGGTGCACCACATCGCCGCCGACGGCTGGTCGATGGGCCCGCTCTCCGGCGACCTCGCGGCGGCCTACGCGGCGCGCTGCCGGGGCGAGGAGCCGCAGTGGTCCCCGCTGCCGGTGCAGTACGCCGACTACACCCGCTGGCAACGCGATCTGCTCGGCGACGCCGCCGATCCGGACAGTCTGTTCGCCCGGCAACTGGCCTACTGGAAGGACGAGCTGGCGGGGATTCCGCAGCAGGTGCAGCTGCCCGCCGACCGGCCCCGCCCGCCGGTGGCCTCCCAGCTGGGCGGCCGGGTCGTGGTCCGGCTGGACGCCGAACTGCACCAGGCACTGCGGGACCTGGCCGCCGAGCGAGGTGCCAGCATGTTCATGGTGCTCCAGGCCGGCCTCGCCGCGCTGCTCACCCGGCTCGGCGCCGGTACGGACATCCCCATCGGCAGCCCGATCGCCGGCCGTACCGACCAGGCGCTGGACGAGCTCGTCGGCTTCTTCGTCAACACCCTGGTGCTGCGCACCGACACCGGCGGCGACCCCGGCTTCGCCGAACTGCTCGGCCGGGTGCGGCAGAAGGCACTCACCGCGTACGGCCACCAGGACGTGCCGTTCGAGTACCTGGTCGAGGTGGTCAACCCGGTGCGGTCGCTGGCCCACCACCCGCTGTTCCAGATCATGCTGGCCCTGCAGAACGCGCCGTTGGGCGAGTTCGCACTGCCGGGGCTGGAGACCGGCCACCTGGAGGCGCCGACCGGGACCTCCCGGGTCGACCTGACCTTCAGCCTGGCCGAGCAGTTCCGCCCGGACGGCGGCCTCGACGGCCTGGTCGGCGCGGTGGAGTACGCCACCGACCTGTTCGACGCGCCCACCGTGGAGCTGCTGTTCGACCGCTGGGCGCGGCTGCTGCGCGCGGCGGCCGCCGACCCCGACCGGCCGATCAGCCGGATCGACATCATGTCCGGCGAGGAACGCCACCGGCTGCTGTCCGAGTTCACGGGCGCCACCGCCGAGCTGCCCGAGGCCGCGGTGCCGGAACTGTTCGCCCGCCAGGTCCGGGCCACCCCGGACGCCGTGGCGGTCGCGGCCGGCGGCATCGAGCTGACCTACCGGGAACTCGACCTGCGGACCAACCGCCTCGCGCGGGCGCTGATCCGCCGGGGCGTCCGGCCGGAGACACCGGTCGCGGTCATGCTGGAGCGCTCGGCGGAGCTGGTCGTGGCGATCCTCGCGATCGTCAAGGCGGGCGGCGCCTACGTGCCGCTCGACTCGCGCTTCCCGTCGTCCCGCATCGAGCTGATCCTGCGGGAGACCGGGGCCGCGCTGGTGCTCACCGAGGACGTGCCGACCGCGCTGCTCCGGGCCGAGCCCGACTCGTCCGAACTCGAAGTCCCCTGCGACCCCCGGCAGCTGGCGTACATCATGTACACCTCCGGATCCACCGGGCGGCCGAAGGGCGTGGCCGTCACCCACCGCGACGTGGTGGGCCTCGCGCTCACCCCCGAATGGCGCGGCGGCGGACACGAGCGGGTGCTGATGCACTCCCCGACCGCCTTCGACCTCTCGACGTACGAGCTGTGGGTGCCGCTGCTCAGCGGCGGCCGGGTCGTGGTCGCACCGCCGGAGCGGCTCGATCTCGACCTGCTGCAGCGGACGGTCACCGAGCACCGGGTGACCGGCCTGTGGCTGACGGCCGGCCTGTTCCGGCTGGTCGCCGAGGAGCGGCCGGGCCTGCTCGCCGGGGTCCGCGAGGTCTGGACCGGCGGTGACGTGGTCTCCCCGGCCGCCGTCGCCCGCGTGCGCGCGGCCTGCCCCGGCATCGAGGTGGTCAACGGCTACGGGCCGACCGAGGCCACGACCCTGGCCACCTGCCACCCGGTGCGCACCCTCCCCGAGCACGCCGCGACCGTGCCGATCGGCGGGCCGATGGCCAACATGCGCGCCTACGTGCTCGACGACCACCTGCGGCCGGTGCCGACGGGCATGGTCGGCGAGCTGTACCTCGCGGGAGTGGGAGTGGCCCGCGGCTACCTCGGCCGCCCGGGTCTGACGGCCGAGCGGTTCACCGCCGACCCGTACGGGCCGGCCGGGAGCCGGATGTACCGCACCGGCGACCTGGCGTGGTGGCAGGCATGGGGGCACCCCCGGCCGGTGGGGGCACCTCCCGGCCGCCAGGCCGTGGGCGCTGGGGGAGGCACGCTGGAGTTCGCCGGACGGGCCGACCACCAGGTCAAACTGCGCGGTCTGAGGATCGAGCCCGGCGAGATCGAGGCCGTGCTCGCGAGCTGCCCGGGCGTCGCCCAGGCAGCCGTGGTGGCCCGTGAGGACCAGCCGGGCGACAAGCGGCTCGTCGGCTACCTGGTGGCCGCCCCCGAGGGGGTGCCCGAGGCGGGCGAGCTGTTCGACCGGCTGAGCCGCGAGCTGCCCGAGTACATGGTGCCGTCGGCGTTCGTCACCGTGGACGCGCTGCCGCTGACCGCCAACGGCAAGCTGGACCGGGCTGCCCTGCCCGCCCCCGAGTACGGTGCGCCGGGCACCGGACGCGGCCCCCGGACGCCGCAGGAGCAGCTGCTGTGCGACCTGTTCGCCGAGGTCCTCGGCCGGGAGCAGGTCCGCATCGACGACAGCTTCTTCGGCCTGGGCGGGCACTCGCTGCTGGCCGCCCGCCTGGCGTCCCGCGTCCGCGAGACCCTCGGCGTCGAGCTGGGCCTGCGCACGCTGTTCGAAGCGCCGACCGTGGCCGGGCTCACCGAACGCCTGGTCATGAACGATCCCGATGACGCGCTGGACGTGGTGCTGCCGCTGCGCACCACCGGGAACGGGACACCGCTGTTCTGCATCCACCCCGGCGGCGGCATCAGCTGGTCGTACAGCGGGCTGCTGAACCACGTCGGTCCCCAGCACCCGGTCTACGCGATCCAGGCGCGCGGCCTCGGCCGGCCCGAACCGCTGCCGACGTCCTTCGAGGAGATGGCGGCCGACTACGCCGAGCAGATCCGCAAGATCCAGCCGGAGGGCCCGTACCTGCTGCTCGGCTGGTCCGCCGGCGGGCTGATCGCCCACGCGCTCGCCTGCGAGCTCCAGTCGCGCGGCGAGCGCACCGCACTGCTGGCGATCCTCGACGCCTACCCGGTGAAGGACGTGCAGTTCGAGGAGGTGCCCGTGCCCACCGAGCGGGACGTGCTGGTCGGTGTGCTCGACGTCGACCCGGACGAGCTGGGCGACCGGGCGCTGACCTACGGCGAGGTCGCCGAGATCCTGAACCGGCGGGGCAGCGCGCTGGCCGGGCTGACGGAGCGACAGATCGAGGTCATCGTCCAGATCATGATCAACAACGCGAAGCTGGCAGTCGACTTCGTTCCCGGCGAGTTCGACGGAGACCTGCTGCTCTTCAACTCCACGATCGACCGGACCGAGGACAACGCCGGGCCCGGGATCTGGCGCCCCTACATCGCCGGCCGGATCGAATCGCACGAGATCGCCACCCGGCACAACCGGATGACCCAAGCCGGCTCGCTGGCCCAGATCGGACCGATCCTGGCCGCCAAGCTCGCCGAGGCCACCGGTGATACCCCAACCCGCAACCAGGAGGACTGATTTCCATGAGCAACCCCTTCGACGACCAGGACGGTACCTTCCTCGTGCTCGTCAACCAGGAGAACCAGCACTCGCTGTGGCCGCAGTTCGCGGACGTCCCCGAGGGCTGGACCGTCACCCACGGCCCCGACACCCACGCCGCCTGCCTGGAGTACGTCGAGCAGTCCTGGACCGACATGCGGCCCAAGAGCCTGGCCGACGCCATGGACGCCCAGCGGTAACGCGGCCGACGTGACCTCCACCGACACCCTGGACGAGGCCCGCGGCAGCGCGGGCCTCGCCCGGCCCGGTGACCTCGCCGCGGCGCTGCGCACGCCCGAGGCCCGCCGGGACCCGTACCCGTTCTATGCCCGCATGCGGCGTGAGAGCCCGGTCCACCGCAGCGCCGAGGGCATCTGGCACCTCACCCGGTACGCCGACGTCGAGGCGGCCCTGGGCGACCTGCGGCTGTCCAACGACCGGGACCGCATGACCCGCGCCTACGGCGCGCTCGGCGGCGACCTGAAGGCCTTCAGCCGGCTCACCGACCGGCTCGGCCGGGTGATGACCAACACCGACCCGCCGGACCACGCCCGGCTGCGCAAGCTCGCCAACCGCGCGTTCACCGCCCGGCGCGTCGAAGCCCTGCGCGACGGCATCCAGCGGATCGTCGACCGGCTCGTCGACGAGGCGCTCGCGGCCGGGCCGGCCATGGACCTGATCGAGGCGGTCGCCTCCCCGCTGCCGCTGTCCGTCGTCTGCGAGCTCTTCGGCATCCCGCCCGAGGACCGCCCGCAGGTCAAGACCTGGTTCCGCCGCTTCGGCCGGATGAGCGAGGACATCGACAAGTCCGAGGCGGCGATCGCGCAGTACGAGGAGTACCTCGCCCGACTTGTCCGCCGACGCCGGGCCGACCCGGGCGACGACTTGATCAGCGCCCTGGTCGCGACGCAGGCGCAGGACGACCGGCTCACCGACTCCGAGCTGCTGTCCACCTGCTTCGTCCTGATCACCGCGGGCGACGAGACCACCACCCACCTGGTCGGCAACGGCATGCTCGCCCTGCTGCGCCACCCCGGCCAGCTGGCCCGGCTGCGCGAGGACCCGGCGCTGATCCGCACCGCCGTGGACGAACTGGCCCGCTACGACACGCCGACCCAGGCGATCGTCCGGGTCGTCGCGGAGGACGTCGAGATCGGCGGGCGGACACTGCGCGAGGGCGAGCTGGTGTACCTGTTCCTCGCCGCGACCAACCGCGACCCCGAGCGCTTCGAGGACCCCGACCGGCTCGACCTGTCCCGCCCCGGCAACCGGCACCTCAGCTTCGGCAACGGCCCGCACTTCTGCCTCGGCGGCCCGCTGGCCAAGCTCCAGGCGGAGGTGGCCGTCAGCACGCTGGTCCGTCGGCTTCCGCAGCTGAGGCTGGCCGACGGCGCGGCCCTCGAATGGCGGCCCAACCCGCTGCAACGGCGGCTGAGCGCCCTCCCGCTCACCTACTGACACCTGAACGATGACGAAGGAGAACCGACCATGACCCGAGAGTTCGAGGTCCGCACGGAACAGGACCTGCCCGCGACACCCGAACAGGTCTGGGCCGCGGTCGCCACCGGCGCCGGCAACCTCGGCTGGCTGTACCCCATGGAGGTCGAGCCGCGCGTCGGCGGAAAGGCCACCCGGTCCGACAGTACGGTCGTGGTGTGGGAGCCACCGAGCCACTTCGCCGTCCGGGCGACCCTGGGCAACGAATTCTCCAACACGCTCAGCTACCGGATCGAGCCGGTGGACAGCGGAACGAGCCACCTGCGCATGGGAATCCACTGGGTGCACGAGGGAGTCTGGGACGAGATCTGGGACACCAAGGCGGACGCGGCCGAGAAGCACGTCCACTTCTACCAGCACGGCCTCGCCGAGTACCTGCGGCACTTCGGCGGCCGCCCCGCCGTCTACATCAAGGCCCAGCGCCCCGAACCCACCACCGACCCGGCCGACTTCGCCGCCCTGCGTCGACGCCTCGGCCTCGCCGACGACGCGGCCGTCGGCGACCGGCTCGAACTCCACGTCCCCGGTCCGGACAGCGGCCCGGAGGAGGTGGTCGTGGACTGGCTCAGCCCCGACTTCATCGGGCTGCGCGGCCCGGACGCGCTGTACCGGTTCTTCAACGGCAGCTCCTGGAACTGGCCGATCTGGCTGGGCCACCACCTGTTCGCCGAGGGAGCGGACGAGCAGCAGGCCACCAAGGCGTGGAACGCCTGGCTCAACGGCTCCTGACCCCTCGTACCACAGACAACCGGAGGACCACTGGTGGAAACACTGCTCTACGCCGCCGAACTCGTCGAGGAGGGTGGCACGTACAAGCTCGTCGTGCAGGACGTGGTGCGGGACACGGTCCAGGTCACCCCCGTCCCCAAGACCGCGGTGGACAAGCTCCCGATCTTCCTGTCGGCGCTCAGCTCCAAGCTCAACTCCGCACCGGCGCGCGGCCGCCGGTAGCACACCTCACACCCGACGAGGCCGGTGCCGTCCGTCCGGAACGACTCCCGGACGGACGGCACCGGCCTCGCTCACGCCCAGAGCTGTTCGCCGAGGGTCCCGCCCGGCGCGGCCCCGGGCAGCACGTAGGCCACGGCCGACGCCTGGTGTTCGACGAAGGGGGACAGCGCGTCGCGGGCGGCCAGGCGCTCCTGGACGCGGGTGAAGAGGGCGGGGTCGCGCATGAAGGCGCAGAACAGCAGGCCGCGGTCGTCCAGGCCGTCGTCGTAGCTGTAGCCGCGACGGAGCATCCGGGCGCCCCTGTCGAGGCGGGGGCTGCTGAGACGGATGTGGGAGGTCGCGGGGATGACGTAGGAGCCGTCCGGGTGTTTGGCGTAGATGTCCGGCTCGTCGTGCTCGGCGGTGCCGGTGAGCGGGACGCCGTCGCCGGAGCGGCGGCCGATCGTCATGTTCTGCCGGTCCTCGGGGAGTGCCGCGAAGCCGGCGACATCCATGCGGATCCTGCGGTAGACCAGGATGGTCCCGTTCTCGTGGGCTCCTGGCGGGCCCCAGACCCATTGCCGGGCGGCCTCGTCGTCGGGGTTGGCGGTGCCGTCCTTGAACCCGAACAGGTTTCGCGCGGTGGTGCCCGGGGGCGTGGGAGGCAGGAAACCGGACTGGGTCCAGCGCGGGACGGCGCCGGCGGCCCTCGCGGCGGTGGTGGCCAGCTCGGCGACGACGGTCAGCGTCCAGCGGTCGGCGGCGCACAGCTGGACCAGCACGTCGCCGTTGCCGCGTGCCGGGTCGAGGCGGTCGCCGGGGTACGGCGGCAGGTCGGCCAGCTCGCCCGGGACGTTCAGGCCGAGCCGGGAGGCGAGCGCGGGGCCGACGCCGACCAGGGAGGTGAGCCGGGCCGGGTCGTCGGTCCGCAGCCGCAGGTCGGGCAGCGTACCGGCGGCAGCGGTGGAGAGCGTGCGGGTCAGCGCCTCCAGGACGGTGCGCAGGGTCTCCCGGTCCGCGGTGGCGGAGGTCGGCGGGAGGTCCAGGGAGAACAGCTGTGTGACGGGTAACTGAGGCGCAGTCAGGCCGGCCTGCCGGGCGCCGTGGAAGGAAATCGCCGCCGGGGGTGGCGGGGCGGCGCTGGAAGCGGCGCCACGGCGCGATGCCCGGACGCTGCTCACCACCCCCTCCGCCGCCGTGCCGATCCCGGCGGCCAGCACCGCTCCGGCAGTGAGGAGGCTCCGGCGGTCCAAACCGGTTGCGGCGATTCGTGCCGGCTCCTGCGCATTTCCCGGTTCGGTGTGCATGGGCGATATTGGAGACGATAGAACACCTGTCATGCAAATCCTGCCTCCTCATGGTCTGTTGAATCGTTCGGTGCCCGGGCCTGCCGTGTCCCGGGCACCGGCGCCGCGGTACCTGCCGCGGTACCTGACGGCGCTGGTCGTCGCGGTCGCGGCGGCGGCCACGGGTTGCTCGTCGGCCGATTCGAAGCCGTCCGCCGATCAGCACCCGGCCGGGAACGTCCTTCGCGTACCGGAGGACTTCCGCACGGTGCAGCAGGCGGTGGACATCGCTCGTGAGGGGGACACGGTGCTGGTTCACCCCGGCGTGTACCGGGAGAGCGTGCGGGTCACCGTCCCGCGGGTGGTGGTGCGCGGATCGGACCGGAACGCGGTGGTCTTCGACGGAGGGCAGCGGCTCACCAACGGCATCACCGTCTCCGGTGCCGGCTCGGTGGTGGAGAACCTCACCGTCCACGGCTACCTCGCCAACGGCGTGCTGTTCACCGGCGTCACCGACGAGAAGCTGCAGTACCGCGGCGCCGGCGGGTCGGCCTACGACCCGCTGGACACCGTCCGGTTCCCGCCGGTGCAGGGGTTCCGGGCCTCCAGGGTGACGGCGTACAACAACGGGCTCTACGGCATCTACGCCTTCGACGCGCGCAGTGGTGTCATCGAGGACTCCTACGCCTCCGGAGGGGCCGACTCCGGCATCTACGTCGGCCAGTGCAAGCCCTGCGACACGCTGGTGCGCGGCAACACGGTGGAGCGCAACGCGGTCGGCATCGAGATCACCAACGCCTCGGACGGCTTGACGGTGCTCGGCAACCGCGTCGTCGGCAACCGCGTCGGGGTGACGGTGAACTCCAACGACCTGGAGGCACTTGCCCCGCAGCACGGCGCGGTGATCGCCGGCAACGTGATCACCGACAACAACGCCGCGGACTCGCCCGAGCAGGCCGACGGGGGCTTCGGCATCGGCATCGGGATCGGTGGCGGCACGGAGAACCACATCGCGCGCAACCTCGTCCGGGGCAACCGCGCGGCCGGGGTCGTCGTCACCGACCTCCCGGGGCACCCGGCCGTCGGCAACCGCATCGAAGGCAACAGCGTCACGGCCAACGGCGCCGACCTGGTGATGGCCGCGGCCGACCCCGGCAACTGCTTCAGCGGCAACTCGCCCGCGACCCAGAGCCCGAACGGCCTGGAGGGCCTTGCCGGTTGCGGTGTCACACCGCGGCAGGCCGTCCCGGCTGGCCGGTCCGTGCCCGTCCAGCCGCCGCCCGGTACGCCCTTCAACTCCGTGCCCGTCCCGCCCGCCCAGCCGTCGATGCCGGACCCGGCGGAACCCGGCCGACCGGCGACGGACCTCCCCGGCCCGGTCGACCCGGACCGCTACCCCCTGCCGACCGACGCCACCGTCATGCCGCGGCCGAGCTGAGCCCGGTCGGCGCGCTCAGGCCCGGGACACGGCCGACGGGGCTCCCCGGAAGGCGAGTCGAGCTGCCGGAAGGCCCGCTCGGCCGCCGGGGAGCCCCGTCGGTACCGCTTTCGGTACCGATCGCGGTGCCTCTTTCGGGGTGGTCGCGTCAGCCCGCGGCCCACGGTGCCTCGGGCAGCCGCGCGCCGTCGTCACGCCCGGTGATCTCCACGGTCGTCGGGGTGCCCAGGCCCGGCATCCGCATCGTCACCCGCCGCAGACCGCCGTCGCCGTCGATCCAGTACGTCAGCGGCGACAACTCGCCGTCCGGCCCCGCCCCGTGCGTGGCGTCGCGGGAGCGCGGTCCGGAGAACCTGTCGTAGTTCCGGCCGTCGATCCGGTCGGTTCCCAGCCATCGCGGCCCGGACTGCGCGAGCAGCAGCGGATTGTCGGGCCGGTCCGCGCCGAGCTGGATCAGCAACTGGAGCCCGGCGTCCAGGGGATCCGTCGTGTAGGCGCGCGGTGACCAGCCCGGGCGGGGAACGTGCTCGGCCCGCTGCCACGGCGGGCCGCCGGCGCCCTCCGGCTCCGGTGCCAGCCCCAGACCGCGGCTGTCCCACACGATCAGACCGTGGTCGAGCTGCCCGGTGGCCCCGGTCGCCTGGTAGCTGCCCACGGCCCGGTGGTTGCGGTAGTCCACGACCCCGTCGACCCGGATCACCACGCCGCCGCCCTCGGCGGCGGTGAGGGTCACCGCGACCGGACTGGCCTGGTACAGGGTCAGGCGGGACAGTGCGATGCGGGCCGCCTCGTCGGACGTCACCGCCCTGCTCGTGGTGGGCCCGGAGCCGTTCTGGTAGACGGCCAGGCCACCCGCCGTGGCCGCGCACACCGTGACCGCTGTCAGCGTCCTGAACCAGAAGGTCCGACGCGGCGTACGGCCGCTGGTCTTCTTCCGGGCCATGCAGATGCCTTCTCTCACGTCGGTCGAACACGAGGGCGGGTTCGCGGACCACCGGTCCGCGAACCCGCCCGATCCACTCCTGCCGGCAGCCGGCGCACCGGGCGCCGGCCACCGAGCCCGGATGCTACCTGTGCTGGGCCCTGCGCCTGCGGACCAGCACGAGCAGCGCCCCGCCGAGAGCCGTCAACATCGCGGCGGCCAGGGCCATCGGCATGAGCTGGCCCGTGCCGGTGCTCGCCAGGGGCGAGCCGGGCACGGCGCCCGGTGCGGCAGGCACGTTCGGCGGGTTCGGCGCGGCCGGTGCGCTGGGCGTGTCCGGCGTCGGTGGCGCCGGTGTGGGTGTCGGCGTTGCCGACGGGGTGGGTGTGGGGGTGGCCAGCAGCCGGTTGACCGCGGTCGTGGAGAGTCCGGCGTCGAGGTTCCCGGCGTTCAGCACCAGCGGGCCGAGCACCGTAACGTCCGGAGCGGCGTAGCCCTCGGGCGGGCTGACCTCCTGCCAGTAGTACGTCCCCGGTACGCCGGTGCCCTGACAGATGCCGTCGGGCCCGGTCGTGCAGGGCTCACCGACCGGCGTGTCGGGCTTCGCCCCGGTGGTCTGCAAGCCGTCGGTGCCGTTCGTCTCCTTCCACAGCTGGAACTTCGCCCCCGCCAGCGGTTTGCCGTCCTGGTCGTTCTTGACCAGGCGCAGCGCGCCCTCCTGCTGACGGAACCCGAAGTCGAAGGTGTGGTCGTTCTCGCCCGGTCCGCCGGTGGTCAGCGCCCGTTCCGGGAACTTCCCGCCGGCCGGGACGATGCCCTTGGAGTCGACGAAGTGGTTGTCGCCGACGTCCGCGTCGGTGGGCACCCACTGGTACAGCGGGCCGTCCTTGGCGTAGTCGGCCGGGTTGTCGAGCCGGATGGTGTACTTCGTCTTCGGCTTCAGACCGCCGGGCACGTCCGAGTCGTCGAAGTAGTACTCACCGCGCGGTGTTGTCTTCGTCGTGCCGACGAGTTTCCCCGACTCGTCGTAGAGGTTGACGGTGGCACCGGGGACCGGGCGCTGGCCCGGGCTCTGGACGCCCTTGCGCTCGGGGTCGTACCAGACCCGGTTGCCGATCTGCAACGGTGCCTGGTCGCAGAGCACCTCCAGGTCGCCCATCGAGGCGCCCTTCCCGAAGGCGGCGTTGCCCGGGTTCAGGCGCAGGCCGGAACCGCGCTCCCGCGTTCCGTCGCGCTTGGTGAACATCGTGCCGGCGCCGTACGCCGTGTCATTGGGGTCCACACCGGAGGTCGCGATGTAGTCCTCCACCTTCGACAGCGCCAGGCCGGCGTAGGCCGAGTTCGCGTGGATACCCCCCATGCTGGACACGTTGAAGAGCCTGGTGCCGCGCGGCGTCAGCCCGCAGCCGGTGTTCGTGTCCATCACGTACACGCCGCCGGCCAGGCACGCCTTGTTCAGGTCGCCGCCGGCCACGATCACCCGGTAGGTCGAGGTGTCCCCGGGCCGCGCATACGCCGTCGACTGGTCGGCGAACCGGTCGCGGAACGCCAGCAGCATGGAGCCGTCGGTCTCGAAGGCGATATCGGCCAGCTCCGGCTCGGGGTTGGACATGGACCCGCCGCACGCCTGGCCGTTCTGCTGGGTGGGGTACGTGTCCGTCCAGGGGAACCAGCCCGACCCGGCACAGGGACCGGCCCCACCGAGCGTGGACAGGCGCGGGTAGTCCAGGGGCTGCTCCAGCACCGCCTTGCCGAAGGTCCCCGTCGCCGGGTCGAACGGCAGGACCACCGCGCGCAGGTCCGAGACCTTCCCGGTCGACTCGCCCGAACAGACACCGCCGACGTAGCCGACGCCGTCCTGCAGGCCCAGGCCGAACGGACGCCAGTCTCCCGGCGCGGGACAGCCCGGGTCCGGGATGGCGTGGACGGACTCGGGAGCCGCCGCGGTCGGCAGGGTGGCGTTGTAGTGGTACAGCTTGCGGTTGTTGAGGTTGACGACGAAGAGGTCGCGGCCGTCCTCGGAGATCTCCAGGTCGCCCAGGCTCTCCTTGCCCGTCGCGGAGAGGAAGGCGTCGTCGGCGGTGCCGGCGCCGTGCGCCGACGCTCCGGAGTCCGGGACGGTGGTGAACAGCGACGTGGTCTTGTTCGTCATGTCGGTGACGTAGATCGCGCCGGCGCCGCCGGGGCCGTACGTCGTGTCCCGCTTGGCCAGCGCCGAGCTGAACAGCCGCTTCCCGGGCTTGCTCCACCCGATTCCGTAGAGGGTGCCGGTCTCGGCGTTCGTGGCCAGGTCGGTCGTGTCCGTGTTGAGTCCGCGCGCGTTGTACGGGAACGTCACCAGCGTTCGCTGGGACTGCGGTTCATTGCTCGCGGGCTGGCACGCCGTGACCAGCGGCGCGTTCTTCTGGCAGTAGTCGCCGGGGCTCCACAGCCCCGTGGTGTACGCCACGTGCTTGCCGCCGCCGAGGTCGACGAACTCCTCGTTGCTGCTCAGCTGGTTCGGCGCGCCGTCCAGGCCCTGCCGCGACGCGAACGCCGGGAACAGCACGCCCGGCTTCGGGTTCACGACCTGGACCCGGTACTTGCCGCTGGCCGTCCGGGCCGTACCGGGTGCCAGGGTGAGCGTGCCGTCGGCGGCCGTCACCCCGGTGATCCCGACGCCGTCGTCGTTGGTGAGTGTCACCGTGACGCCGCCGATGCCCGGTTCCAGGGCCGGGCTCCACACGCCGGTCGCGTCCACGGCCCGCACCACCCGGACCGTCACCGATCCGTCGTCCGCCTGCGGATACGCCGCCGGTGCCACCGCCAGTGAGCAACTGGCGATTCCCACGGCGAGGGCCGCGGAGCGGGCTATGGTGCGGCGGCCGGGCAGACCCGACCACCGCCGGCCCGGTCCGTGCGCGGCGCCGTTCGTCTGTTCACTTCTAGGTGTCATTCCTGCTCTCATCGTGGAGAAGGGGCTGGTGCCCCGACCTCGTGAAGGAGTCCATAGAGCGGCGGTGATCCGCCTTCTTAACGGAAGTTTAAAGAGGGTGTAAGCAAGCATGTGACAGAATGGCAATTTTGACGTCAGGTCAATTCGCTTCGGTGCCCGGCCCCGGCCTTCCGCGAGCGAGCCGCCCGGGCCGGGGATCCCGTGGTCAGGTCGACAGGCGGATGAAGTGCTCGGTCGCGAGGATTCGGTGCCGGACGTCGTCGGGCAGGCGGGACAGGACGCCGGGAAGAGGACGCTCGCCGTCGACCTGGCTCCGGTGTGCCGTGATCGCGGCCCACTTCTGCCCCAGCCAGGGGCGGACGTCGCGTGTCACGTCGGCCAGGGCGTCCGGGACGCTGAGCACGGACTTGCCGACCCGCGTCAGCAGCGGGCCGAGGTCCGCGACCGCCGAGTGGGGATGGGTGGCCATGTGCACGGTGCCGGGCCGCCAGGGCGCCCCGGCACCCGGGTAGAGGTGTTCGAGCCCTGCGGCGGCCGCGGCCAGCAGGGTGGCGCGGTGGGTCTGCCGGTGGTCCGGATGGCCTGTCAGCTGCCCGTAGGCGTCGTGGGTGAGCACGATCTCGGGCCTCACCTCGCGGATGTGGCGCACGATGTCCTCCACCACGCGATCGAGAGGTGCCTCGCACAGCCGCGGCCGCCCGGGGGCGGAGTCCGGGGCACGGTGGTCGGCGTAGCCGAGCATCCGCGGCTCGCCCGCGCCCAGGATCCGGAGGGCCTCGGCGAGTTCGGCGGCGCGGTGGGTGCCCGGCGCCCAGGTGACGGTGACGACCGCTGTCCGTGCTCCGGAAGCGGCGTGCTGGGCGAGCACCCCGCCGACGAGGAGCGACTCGTCGTCCGGGTGCCCGACCACGGCGAGCAGCGAGGGCAGTGGCGGCATGCGAATCTCCATCATCGGTGCGCCGGGAACGGTCGGCGGAGCGGCAAGGGGGGCTTCACCGGCTGCTGCTGCCCTGGTCGTGGTGGGACGGTTCACGCGGTTGGTCCGGTGCGGTGTCGGTGCTGTGGTGGTGCCGGTCGGATGTGGGGTCCGCGCCTCGATGAGCACTGGGCCCTGTGGGGACGCGCGATTCCACGCCCGATGGGCACTCGTTCTGTCGGTGTTGCGTGAGCAATCGGCGCGCTCCAAGCGCCGGCGTGGTAACCGTGTGTAGGGACAGCGCTGGGGGCGCATCGTCATCATGTGAACGCACGCCCGGCGATTCATCCAAGTCGCTTTCAGGCGTTCCTGGACGACGTTCCGTCAGTCCTGGCCGGTCGAGTCCTGGTCGAACGCTTCCCAGGGAGTTCACTCGAAAGAGTGAACCCCCTGGGGTTCGCGGTCGGCGCCGGATGCTGAGGGGTGCCCGGGGTCAGATCCAGGTGTAGTTCTGGTCCGTGATCGGCTCCAGTTCGAACCTGTGCACCGTGGCGGTGGGGCTGTCGAGTTCGGCGATCTGCTTGCCGATCGGCGGGAAGAGCGGCAGGCCGTCCACCTTGCGGTAGTCGTGCCACTCGATGGTGCCGACCTCGTGGCTGCCGTCGGGGAGTTCGTCGAACTCCTGGGTGGCGAGCTGGGCACGGACCTCGGGGGTGACGTGGATCCGGTAGATCAGGTGGAACTTGCGGGGCGGCGGGGCAGGTAGACGGCCACGTCGAACGTGGCGAACACCCTGCTGGCCCACAGCGCGAGCGTGGCCGTGAGGTAGGGGCCGCCCGCCAGGCCGAAGGCGATGGCTCGGTCCGCGTAGCCGTCCTGGATGATCACGGCGTCGGCAGGCCGGGGCGGGTCGACGCGGACCAGGAGCCCGTCGAGCGCGTACCCTCCGACCAGGAACGCAGCCGTGATGGCACTGCTCTCGGCCTGCCGGACCAAGGGGAGCCGCTTGAGCAGCGGCTCGACGGGGTGGTGCTCGGCGAGCATCCCGCGATGCCGCACCGCGGTGACTTCCCGGGCTTCGAGGGTCTTGATCAGAGTGGTGACCAGGGTGGTCTTGCCCGACATGTCCAGTCCGTCGACGAGGATGCGCACGGCGTGTCTCCTGAACCTCGATGGGGTAGGGCTCGGGCCGCCGCACGGGCCGGTCGAGCCCGTGCGCGTGGGCGGTTCGGGGAGGGGAATGAACGTCCTCGCCGACCGCGAGTGGCTGACTCTCAGTCAACGGCCGTGCACGCAGCAGCAGAAGCTGCCAGGGTGTAGGCCAGTCGTCGGCCAGTTGTCGGCCACTGTCGGCCGGGGAGAGGGGTGCCGTGTCAGCGGATACCGCACCGATCGGGACGCTGATCAGAGATGCCAGGAAGAAGAAGGGCTGGTCGCAGCCCCGGCTCGGCCGGGAACTCGGCAAGGCCGAGGGCAAGGGGGCCGACGGGCCGGGGCGTGATCAGGTGTCGCGGTGGGAACTCGGTGGACGTGTCCCGAAGTACTGGCTGCCGTACCTGATCGAGGTTCTGGACCTGCGGCCACCAGATCCGGGCGGCAGTTCGCCAACCGGTCCGGAAGATCCGGTGTCGGGCGATACCGTGGATTCCGTCATCGAGCTGAGCCGGAGGGACGTGGTGGATCGCCGGGGATTCGTGGCCGCCTCCAGTGCGTACGCGCTAGCGGCCCTGGGGCTGCCCGATCCGGAGAGCCTTCTCCGCCGTGTCCGCCTGAAGGCCGGAGGGAAAGTCCAGGTCGGCCGGGGCGAAGTCGCGGCCGTCCGCCAGATGACCAAGTCCCTCGGCGACGCGGCGGCCGAACTCGGCGGCGGACATGCCCGCCACCTCGCCGTCCGCTACCTCCACGAGGACGTCTCCAAGTGGCTGGACGGCACGTGGACCGAAGCCGTCGGCCGCGAATTGTTCGCCGTGACCGCCCAACTCGTCCACCTGGCCGGCTGGATGGCCCAGGACGAGGGCAACCAGGACGCCGCCCAGCAGTACTACGCGCACTCCTTCCGGCTGGCCTCCGAGGCCGGCGACGCCGAACTCGCCGCCACCGCCCTGCGTGGCCTGGCAGTCCAGGCCATCGACCTCGGCTTCCGCGCGACCGCCGTGCGGATGGCCGAGGACTGCGTCAACCAGGCCAAGAACCTGGACGACCCCCGCGCGGTGGCGTACTACCAGGCCACCTTGGCCAACGCCGCAGCCCTGGACGGCGACCGGCCGACCGCCACCCGATCCCTCACCACCTCGCAGACGTCCATCGAACGCGCCACCGGCGCCCCCGGCGACTCGTGGGCCTCGCACTACAGCATCGGCCGGTGGGCCCACGAGGCCGGCATGATCCTGGCTCAGCTCGGTGACTTCACGAGCGCACAGGACCACCTGCACCACGCGCTCGACATCCACGGCCTCGACCGTCGGCGCACCCGCGCCATCGTCCTGGCCGACCTCGGCACCGTCCGGCTCCGCCAGGACGACGTGGACGGCGCCCTCGCCTCCTGGAACGACTTCCTCGACTGCGCGGACGGCATCCGCTCCATCAAGGTGCGGGACGCCATCCACGACATGCGAGCCCGCCTGTACCGGCTGCGTGACGTCCCCGGCGTCGAGGAACTGGACGAACGAGCGTCAGCCCTCGAATAGAGAAGACACACGGCAGAGGACCTGACCGAGCGGTACGGGCCACTCGCAGGCAGCGGAAGTGCAGACGAAGGGGGTCACTGACTTCCTTGCCCTACAGATATCCAGCCGTTGCGACAACCGATGGTAGGCCGAGGTTCACACCGCTGGGTAGGGCCGCCAAGGGCAGTGTGCTCGTGGTGCTGAACGGGTCGGTCTTCGAAGAACGTGGCCGCGTCTCCTGGCGGGGCGGTGAAGTACGGCACCGTCTCGACCTCGGATCCGCACTCCTCGCAGACCCGGGTCCCGACTGTCTGGTCAGCGCACCCACCCGTCAGGGCCGGGACGCAGCGTCATGTAGCCGTCCACGGGCCCGAAGCCGAGGTCGCGGTAGAGCGGGGCGCCGGCCTCGGTGGCGCGCAGCTCGATCGAGCCGCAGCCGGCGTCCTGGAGCGCCTCGACCAGGGCGGTGGTGACGGCGCGGGCGTGGCCGCGCCGCCGGTGCGCGGGGTCCGTGGCCACCGTGTGGATCCGGCCCCAGCGGCCGGTGGGAAAGGCCGGGCCGAGGTAGCCGCGGTAGATGATGCCGATGGCGCACGCCGCGAGCCCGCCGTCGGTGGGGACGACGTAGGCGAGCAGGTTCGGGTCGCTGCCGAGGCGGGCGCGCATGTCGTCACGGAAGGTCGAGCGCCACTCGTCGGTGGGCTGGGCGCCGTCCAGGACGGCGACGCGCAGGCGCAGCAGTTCGTCGGCGTCCTCGGGCCGGGCCGGACGGGCGGTGGTGGCGGTCATCGACTGGTCTCCTTCGCACGGGTGTCGGGGTCGGGGTCGGTGGTGAGGAGGAGGCGGATCCGGCGGGCAGGACGGCGGCGCTCAGGAGCACGCCGCCTCCGCTTCCCCCTGCGGCCACGCGTCGCGGTCGCGGCGGTGGTCGAACTCCTCGGCCTCGGCGGCCAGGACGTCGAAGTGGGGGAGCGGGGCCCAGAGGCTTCGTTCGCCGATGACGTAGAGGCGGCGCTTGGCGCGACTGGCGGCGACGTTGAGCAGGTGCGGGGTGCCGGCGGCCCACGCGCGGGCGCCGGGCCGGCCTCCGCCGAGTACGAGGATGACCACGTCGGCCTCCTTGCCCTGGGCCTTGTGGACGGTGGCGCAGCGTTCGTCGAGGAGATCAGGGCTCCAGCCGGTGCGCTCGCGGCAGATCTTCCTGCACTCGTCGACGAGGGCGCGGAACGGGGCGATGATGCGCAGGCGTTCGAGGTCGACGCCGTGCTGGTGGAGGCGGTCGAGGACGAAGGTGAAGGCGCGGCGGTCGCGTTCGCCCCAGGGGGCGTCGGGTGGGCGGTTGGGGTCGTCGGTGTTGAGCCAGCGGCTGGGCAGCAGGCCGTCGCGGGCGGTGTCGGGGAAGGGCCTGGGGTGGGTGCCGTAGACCATGAGGCCGCCGTACGCGACCTCGTTGCTGACGGTGAACATCGGTTCTTCGCAGCGGCGGTGGACACGCAGGGGCGAGCCGACCCAGACGTACTCGTCGTCACCGCCGGGGGAGGGCAGGTAGGTGCCGTAGCGGTTGACACGGTCGGCGACGGCCTGCGCGGAGGTGGCGGAGGGCAGCCACTCCTCGTCCACTCCGTAGGCGCGCAGCAGGCGGCGCTGGAGGCTGGTGGGCATGGTGACGACGGGTTCGAGCTGGAGAGGGTCGCCGACCAGGACGGCGCGGCGGGCCCGCCACAGGGCGCCCACGGCGGCCTGCGGGGTGGCCTGGCCGGCCTCGTCGACGAGGACCCAGCCGACCGAGCCCTGTCCGAGGCGGGCGAACATGCTGCCGATGGAGGAGAAGGTGGTGGAGACCACCGGCACGAGGAGGAAGAGGGTCTGCCAGGCGTGCTGGACCTCCTCGTCGGGGACGGGGCCGTTGGTGCCGGCCATCAGCTCCATCAGGACCTGGAGGTTGCCGCGGACCTTCTTGGCGGTGCCCGCGACGAGGGCGCGGTGCAGGTCGAGGGCGCGCAGGAACAGGTCGCTGCGGGCGGTGGACCAGGCTTCGTCGGACCAGGGTGAGCCGAGTTCCTGGTCGCGCTCGTCGAGGTGGAGCCAGCCGAGCGGCAGGGCGGGCAGCGTACCGGCGGCCTCCCGCAACTGGTGGTGGAGGGCGTCGAGTTCGGCGACGGCGGAGTCGAGGTCGCGTCGGGCGGTGGCCGTCGCGTGCCGGGCGCGCCGGAGTGCGTCGTCGGCCGCGTCCTCCTCGGCGCGGGCCGCGTCCTCGCGGGCCTGGGCGGCGGCGACGGCGGAGGCGGCCTCGGCCACCGCGCCGCCGCTGCGGGCGTGGAGGTCGGCGGCCAGGGCCTCGGTGCGTACGGCGGCGGCGACCTGCGCCATGGCGCTGTCCAGGTCGGTGCGCTGCTGGACGAGCAGGTGCAGGATCTCGGCCTGGGTGCGGTCGCGGTGCTGTTCGGCGGCCTGCCGGTCGGCGGAGGTCTGCAGCAGGCGGCGCAGTCCGCCGCGCACGCCCCGTTCGGTGGTCGGGGGCGCCTCGTGACGGGCGGTCAGCGCGTCCACGTACTGCCGGTGGTGTGCGGCCAGTTCGCGGGCGGCCGACAGGTCCGCGCGGGCGGTGGCCAGCTGCCGGCGGGCCTGGGGAACGCCTTCGCCGGCCAGCCGGTGTGCCGTCTCGGCTGCCCGGGTGGCGGTTTGGGCGGTGGCGGTCGCCGCGGTGGCGGTGTCGAGGCGGGCCGCGGCGGCGACCGCCCGCTCGTCGGCGCGGTGGACGTCGACTCGCAGTGTCTCGATCCGCTGTCCGGCCCGCGGTGACTCGACGCCCTCCAACCTGGCGGCCAGTCGGCGGCGTTGCTCGCGCAGGCGCTCGACCTCGGCCTGCGCGGCGCGGAAGTCGGCGACGGCCTGCGTCCAGGACGGCACCGGCCGGGCCGGACCGGCCGGTGGGGCGGTGCTCGGGCCGGCGGATCCCTCGGCCCGGCCGCGGGCCGGGGCCGGGGTGCGGGGCGGGATCCAGTCACTCAGGAGGGCCTGCATGCCGCGCAGCGCGGGGAGCCCCGCGGCGGTGCGGGCGTCGGCCTCCTTCTCGGGCAGCCGCCCCCACCAGAAGCGCTCCCCGAACTCCCTGCGGTTGGCCTTGTTGCCGAGTACGGCCGCGACGAGCCCCCACGCGGGCGCGCCCCCGAGGAGCGCGGAGGCGAGGTCGGCAAAGTGGTCCGGGTCGTCGTGCCAGTGTTCGTCGAGCGCGTCGAGGCCGGGGAGTTCGGCGGTGATGTTCTCCACCGCGCCGTTGTTGGACGAGGTGACCACGATCTCGAAGCCGGTCAGCCGCGGGTCGAGCCCGGAGACGAAGCGCGCGTGAGCGCCCTGGCGGTCCTTGCCCTGCCACGGGCGGCCGGTGAACGCCTGTGCGGGCCGGTCGAAGTCGGCCATCGCCGCGGCCCGTTCGACCACGAGTGCGGCGACCAGATCGCGCAGCATCGTCGTCTTGCCCGTTCCCGGCGGGCCGTTGACCGAGAACAGCCCGCCGTCGGTGCCCGCCCGGTCGGCCAGCATGCGGTCGACCGCGAACTGCTGGCTCAGCGCGAGGGGGAACCGCGCCGGTGCCGGCCACCGGCCGGCCGGCACCAGGTCCGGAGCGACACCGGCCAGGACGACCTCGCGGTCCTGCCGGACATCCGTCCTCGCGCCGGTGTCGATGGCGCCGTGCTCGGTCAGGTAGGCGTCCAGGGCCGGGCCGAGGCCCTCGCCGGCGGCCGCGCGCACCCGGGCGAGGTCCGGCGGAAGCAGGCTGTTGAGGAACGGCTGGGCGGCGGTGACCTTGGTCCTCGGATCGCGCGGGCGGTGAACCAGCAGGCTGCGCACCCGGACGACCCTCGGCCGCAGGTGCTCCTGGACACCGCACAGGTCGGCGATCTGCGCGGTCAGGGCCACCAGGTCGGCGAACGCGACCGGGCGCGGACCGGCATCGGCCTCGCGGCCGGGCACCGCAGCCACGTCCGCCGGGTCGGTGGGCGATGCCTCGGAGGCGGCGTCCGGGCCGCTGTCGGCTTCGGCCGCGCGGCCCTCCTCCACGGTGCCGCGAGCGGAGTGGCGGGCCGCAGCCCAGTCGGCGGCGCGACGTACCAGGGGCTCCGTCGCACCCTGCAACGCGACGCCGGCGATCTCGCCGAACAGCGCGCCGACCGCGGCCACCGCGGCGCCGCCCAGAATTTCGGCGAGCAGCTGCTGCCAGCCGCGAGTACCGGCCACGGGTTCCGGTGCCGCCGTCCCATCGGGCCGCCGGACCGCTTCCCGGACCGTGGATCCGGGCGATCGGGGGGAAGTGGCGTACGGGTTCGCGGCAGCGGTCAGCTCGCCGACCGCCACGGCGAACGCCTCGCTCAGTTCCTCGAAGCCGTCCAGCCACCCGGGAACGGACGGGCCCGGGTCGAACAGCCGCCCCGCCGCCCAGCCGCACGCGGAGACCACGGACGTGTCCTCGATCGGGCGCCCCTGGTCGTCCAGGACGAGCGCGAACATCGCGCTCTGACCGGACAGCACCAGCTCCTCCTGCGGCACCCCCGGATCCGGGTCGGTGCCCTCGGGCAGCACCGCGATCATCGCCTGGCGCAACAGCTCCAGGTCGAAGACCCCGCCGTACACCTCGTGGCGCCACACCTTCCCGTACGGCGCCCGGTCTGCGGCCGTCACCGGATGGTCCGGCGCCCACGGCAGCGGCGGCAGTGCCTGGCCCGCCGTCGGCGTCAGATCCACGACGTGCTTGTCCGCGGTGCCGGCCCGGCCCGCGCGGCGCCGGCTCGCCGCCGGGATGGTCGGCGGGCTGAACAGCTCGACGGCCCGCCAGCATTCCAGCAGAGCCTCCTGGCGCCGGCCCTCCCCATGTGCGGTCCGCACCCACTGCCCCCGTGTCGAACGTGCGGCGCACGGCCGCTTTCTGTGCTGATCAGCTGTCCGCAGAATCTACCCGACCAGGTCCGGGTGAGCGGAGTGGGTTGCACGGGTGCCTGGCGGGGCGCGGTGCGCACACGGCAGGGCCGGGACTGCGCCCGATCGGTGGATCAGCCCTCGCCCGCTGTCGGGTGGCGTGCCCGCGGCGGGGAGGCGAGCATCGAGACCATGGCCGACCGCGACATCCCCTTGAGTCACGACGCGTTCTACCTGGACGCCACGGCCCGTATGTTCGGGTGGAACGTCACGCGGGAGGCGGACGAGAGTCTGATGATGTCGCTGTTCGAGCGGACGGTGCGGGTGGTCTTCTGGCACGACGGCGGGTTCCGGTACGCGTGGGCCACAGGCCCGGGCAACGAGGCCATGGAACTGGCACTGCCGGAGGTGCTCGACGTGCTGGAGGAGTACGGCAGCGCGACGCCGCCGGCGCCGTAATGGAGGAGGAGGCCTGATCGGCAGCGTGTGTCACCGGGCGTTGCCCCGGATCCTCCGGCGGGCCGCGCCGCACTGGCGCGGGTAGCGTCTTGTCCTGGGGAGCCCGGCAGCGCGAGGAGACTCATGTCCGATGCCATCGTGATCGGCGCGGGCCCCAACGGGCTGGTGGCCGCCAACGTCCTGGCGGACGCCGGCTGGCAGGTCGATGTCCTGGAAGGCCAGGCGGAGCCCGGCGGGGCGGTCCGTAGCGACCGGGGCGTCCACCCCGGCTATGTCCACGACGTGTTCAGCTCCTTCTACCCGCTCGCCATGGCCTCGCCCGCCATCGGAGCACTGGACCTGGAGAAGCACGGTCTGCGCTGGAGCCACGCACCCACCGTCCTGGCCCACCCCCTGCCCGACGGGCGCTGCGCCACGCTGCACCGGGGCGCCGCCGCGACCTGCGCAGGCCTGGAGAGCACGTTCGGCGGGGCGGACGCCGGGGCGTGGCAGCGGCTCTCGCAGCTGTGGGACGAGCTGGACCCCCACCTCCTGCGGACGCTCTTCACTCCTTTTCCGCCGGTCAAGGCCGGTGCGGCGACGGCGGCCCGGATACGGGCGGCGGGCGGTCTGCGGGCGTTGCGCTTCCTGACCCTGCCGGTGCGCCGCCTGGCGCAGGAGGAGTTCACCCAACCGGGTGCCGGTCTGCTGCTCGCCGGGTGCGCGCTGCACGCCGACATGCTGCCCGAGGGCGTCGGCAGCGCGGCCTTCGGCTGGCTGATGGCGATGCTCGGACAGCAGGTCGGCTGGCCCGTCCCGGTGGGCGGCGCCTCCGCCCTGACGGGCGCGCTGGTGCGCCGCCTGGAGTCCCTGGGCGGCAGGGTGCACTGCGGGGCCCCGGTCGTGGAGGTGATCGTGCGCGGCGGCCGCGCGCTGGGAGTGCGTACCGTCGACGGCCGGGCGTACCGGGCCCATCGCGCGGTCCTCGCGGACGTGCCCGCCCCCGCCCTCTACGGTTCACTCGTGGGGTGGGAGCACCTGCCGCCCCGGACGGCGGAGGACCTGCGCCGCTTCCAGTGGGATTTCTCCACCCTCAAGGTCGACTGGGCTCTGGACGGCGCGATCCCCTGGGCCGCACCAGCGGCGGCGGACGCGGGAACCGTGCACCTGGGCGCCGACCTGGACGAGCTCAGCGACTACGCCCTGCAGCTGACCACCGGGCGGCTCCCGCGCCGCCCGTTCGCCCTCCTGGGGCAGATGACCACCGCCGACCCCGCCCGCTCCCCGGCCGGAACCGAATCGGCCTGGGCCTACACCCACGTCCCGCAGACGATCAAGGACGATCTGGGCCCCGACGCCATCACCGGACGCTGGGACACCCGCGAGGCACACGCCATGGCGGAGCGCGTCGAGGACCAGGTGGAACGCTTCGCGCCGGGCTTCAAGGACAGGATCGTCGCCCGGCGCATCCTCACCCCGCCGATCCTGCAGTCCCTCAATCCCAGCCTGGTCGGCGGTGCCATCAACGGCGGCACCACCGCCCTGCACCAGCAACTCGTCTTCCGCCCCGTGCCGGGCACCGGCCGGCCCGAGACACCCGTCACCGGGCTCTACCTGGCTTCCTCCTCCGCGCACCCGGGCGGCGGCGTCCACGGCGCCTGCGGAGCCAACGCCGCCCGCGCGGCCCTGCGCTCGCACCGGCTTCTGGCCGGCCGCATCCTCTCACCCGGCCTGGCCGCCGCCCAACGGCTGCTGTCGGGCCCACGCGAGAAACACATCTGACGATCACCGCACCGGCCCCGCCGGGCAGCAGACCGCGTGGCGGGGAACACGGAGGAGGAACCGCATGGCACGGCGCCAGCAATTCATCGAGTGCCCACCGCAGCAGGTGTGGGCCGTCCTGGCGGACGGCCACAGCTACGCCCAGTGGGTCGTCGGCACCCAGCACATCGGCCATGTCGACCCGTGCTGGCCCGCTGTCGGTGCCGTCCTGCGCTACCAGGCCGGCCTCGGACCGTTCAACATCCACGACATGACCGTGGTGAGGATCTGCGAGCCCGGCACCCGCCTGGAACTCGAGGCGAAGGCCCACCCGTTCGGCGCCGCCCGCATCGCCCTCACCCTCATCCCCTGGGGAGACAACACCCTGGTCCTCCTCGACGAGCACCCCCTGACCGGTGCCGGCGCGCGGCTCCAGGGACCGGCCAGCGAACTGCTGCTCCACCTGCGCAACCGCCGGTTGCTCGGCAACCTGGCCCGGGTAGCGGTCGGGGAACAGCATCAGGACACGGCCTCGGGCTCCGCCCCGCACCATTGGTGAGCGCGATCGCCTCTGTCACCGATGACGGGGCGGCGCCGATGACGACACAGCGTCGTTCGCTGACAGGCCTTCTCCGCGACAACGGCACGGCGTGAAGCAGTGGTCGGCCGGACAAGTCTTGGCAGCCAAAAGGTAGTTCGGGGCGCCAGGCCGCTTGTTGCCCACCCTGATCGTTCTTCACGCCGGGAAGTCGACCTTCAGGTCCGACGTACCCGTGCATCAGGGCGACCCAGGAGACCCCCGGCGTTATCGTGGAAGGAGTGGCGGGCCCGCGATCGGGGCCATAACTCACGAAAGGCAACCAGCCATGGCTATCGGGAAGAAGGCCGCCCACAAGGCCGAAGCGGTCAAGGGCGGCGCGAAGAAGACCGCCGGTCGCGCGACCGGTGACCGCAAGCTCGAGGCAGAGGGCCGCGGCGACCAGATCAAGGGCAACATCAAACAGGCAGGCGCCAAGATCAAGGACGCCTTCAAGCACTGACCGTCCGGCCGCGGCGGCGCTCGGCCTGTATTCTCGCGCGGCCGCGGCCCGGCGTATCGGACACCCTGGCGCGCCGCCCCACGTCCAGCATGTCCGCCGCCGATCCGATGGCCGCACTGACAGGTCGTCACCTGCGTTACGACCGGCACGACCCCGCGACCCCGGCCAACGACGATCTGGTCTTCTCCAGGGGCCACGGGGGCGTGTGTCTTCTGCCGCGTTGCTCAGGTGCTGAGCAGGCGGTTGAAGAACGAGCGGTAGCGCCGGAGCGCGATGCGCAGTTCTTCGGTCGGCACCTCGTCGCCGCGGTGCCATTGGCCTTCGAGGTCCTGCTTGTGTGCGGCGAAGGTGGTGGCGAGTGCCTGCATCGCTTCGGCGACCAGTGTGTCGGCCGCGTGTACGGCGTTGCGCGGGTCGTCGACGAAATCGCTCTGGATCTTCTGCCACCGTGAGCGGAACTCCTCCTGCTCCGCCCCCAACAGGGGTTCGCTCTCGTCGGCGGCTTCCTGGTCTTCGGCGGGCTCGGATGCCTGGGCGTCACCTTTCTCCCGGTCTTCTTTCTCCCGGTCTTCGGCTTTCTCCCGGTCTTCGGCCCGGTCTTCGGCCGTGGACTCCTGCCCGCGGCTCTCCCGCTCGGTGGCGGTGGCTTCCCCGGGGAACGCCGGTGGCGAATCCGCCCAGGAAGTACCGCTCTGTTCGTCGGTGTCCTGTCGGGCGCCGGCCAGGTCCTGCGTGGACAGGCCGCCCTCGCCCGGCTCGGGTGTCTCTTGGCTGCGCATCTCTTCACTTCCGTTTCGGCAGTTACGGTCGGCTGCGGCCGCCGACGGGTGCGCCCTGCCGGCTCAACTCGCCGGTCCAGGGCTCACGTACGGCTGTCCCGCGGCCGGTCGCCGTTGTGGAGCAGTTCCTCGAACAGGGTGCGGTAGTGCACCATCGCGCCCCGCAGCTCTTCCGTGGTCGCCTGGTGGCGGCTGCTGCGGTCGTTGACCTCGTGGGCGGACCGGAAGTGCGTCAGCACGTTCCCGTGTTCGACGGAGAGGTCCTTGAGCTGCTGTTCGTACCCCTCGGTCGGGTATCCGCGTTCGCTCATGAGCGTGGTGACGAGCCGGTCCGCCTCGTGCACCGCGTCGTCGGGCCGATCGACGAACCGTTCCTGCACCCGGGCCCAGTCCTCGGCGTACCGCTCCCGGACGCCTGGTGGCAGCGGCTTGATGTTCAGCGCGTCGTGGCGTGCCTCGCGTTCGCGCAGCTCGCGGTCGGCCGCCAGACGGCCGTCCTTCGCCTCCGCGGTCCGGTCGTACTCCGGCCCGAACCGCTCCCGCAAGTGGCGGCGGCGTGTGACGAACCACGCCACCAGCGCGCACACGATCAGCAGGACCACGACGACACCGATGATGATGAGGGTTCCTGTTGACATTGGGTCCTCCGCTTGTAGCCCACTGAACCCCCAAGACCGCGCCTTCCCTTGACTGCTGATCCGAAACGCGGACAAACCGGGCCGAACTTTCGCCACCTGGCGGCCTCCGAAGACCGGCCCCCGCTGAGGGCGTACGTCTCCGGCCGTCGTGGGGCCGGCGCCCGGCAGCGGTTCGCTCGAATCGCTCGACTTCGTGGAGCGCCATCAGCCCGAGGGCGCCGGTCGGGTCGGCGGCCCGTGGTCCCGGAGCTCGCCGATCACCGCCCAGGCCACCGACACCACCGGCACCGCCACCACCGCGCCCAGGAGGCCGGCCAGGACGGCGCCGCCGGTCACGGACAGGGCCACCGCGACCGGGTGGATCCGGACCGACCAGCTCATGACCAGCGGGTGCAGCAGATGGCCCTCGATCTGGCCGATGACCACGATCAGCCCGAGCACCAGCAGCGCGACCAGCGGACCACGGGCGGCCAGGGCGACCAGCGCGGCGACGGCCAGCGCGATGGGGGAGCCGATCAGCGGGACGAGCGCCGCGACGAACTCCAGCACCGTCAGCGGCAGTACGAGCGGCACCCGCAGCACGGCCAGGGCGATACCGACCAGCATCGCGTTGGTCGCCGCCACGATCAGCACCCCTCGGGTGTAACCGGCGAAGGTGTGCCACGCGGCGCGCCCCGCCCGGCCCCACACCGGACGCGCCCGGGCGGGGAGCTGGTGCTGCGCCCAGCACCACATCCGGTCGCCGGAGTGGAGGAAGAACACCGAGCAGAACACCGCGAGCGCCAGCCCGGTGAGCAGTTCGACGGCCCGGCTCGCGCCGCTGAGCGCGGTGCTGAGCAGCGCGGAGCGGTGGGCGGCGACGAACTCGCCGATCTTGGCCCGCAGGCCGGTGACGGTGCCGGGCCGCAGGTGGAAGGGGGCACCGGTGAGCCAGTGGTCGATCCGGCCGAGGCCGCCGCGCAGTTCGGTGCCCAGTCGGCTCCAGTCACCGGCGACGGTCGTCCCCACCAGGGTGAGAACGCCGGCCACGACCACGAGGGCGCAGACGACGGCCAGCAGGACGGCGAGCGGGCGGGGCAGCGTCCGCGCCAGCAGGTCGACGAGCGGCCGCAGGACGGAGGTGATGACCAGCGCCAGGAACACGGCGATGACCGGCAGTTCGAGCTGGGTGAGGACGGAGACGGCCAGATAGGCGGCCACGCCCAGCAGGACCAGCCGCCAGGTGTACCCGGCGGCGGTCCGCAGCCCGGAGGGCACGCGGTCCCCGGAGGGCACGCGGTCCCGGGACGCCGGGGGGCGGACCCGGGGCGGGTTCACCCTGGTCCGGCGGCTGCCGGGCGGGCGGGGTCGCCGGGCCGGTCTGACGCCGTTCACTCGCACGGGCGGCCTCCCTGACGTCGGCCGGGTTTCGTCCGGTCCCGTGCGGCTACCCCGGCGGGTGGGCCGGAAACGGTCGCGGCCACGGCGGCGTGGCGACCGCGGCCGGCAGGACCACGAGGCCCACGGCCGGTCACGCCACGTGGTCGCCGGGCAGTCCGGAGTGGGGGCGGTGCGGGAGGCAGGACGGTCTCTCCTGCGCCCGCGCCCGTGTAGCCGCCGCGGAGCCGGGCAAACGCGGGGCGTGGACGAGGAGCAGGTGGTGAGTCCGGTCCTGCCCGGGACGGCGATTTCCCCGGCCCCGGTCGTCCGCGCGACCCGGCGCGCCGCCCGGCGCACGACGGCCGCAGACCCGCCGCCGGGCACCTCCGACGACGTGGAGTGAGGAGCCCGGCATGAAGCGCCCAGGGGAAGGCCCCGCGCCAAAGGGCTCCGACCGGACCAGGCGGCTCGTGCTGGACGGCGGTGAAGGCGCGGTGCAGCGTTCCCGGGACTTCAGCCGCCGGTCCCTGGTGTCCTGGCATTGGCTGCCCACCTCGGACGCCGGGCAGCTGGCGGTGGCGGGGGACGTCCTGCTGATGGTCTCGGAGCTGGTCACCAACGCGTGCCTGTACGCGCCCGGCGGCCCTCGGGAACTGCGGCTGAGCTGGGACGGCGAGCGGCTGCGGGTGGAGGTTTCGGACGCCAGCCCGGTCCCGCCGCGGCTGCGCCCGTTCGCCGACCCCGGTCGTCCTGGTGGCTACGGTCTGCGGGTGGTGGACCGGTTGGCGCGCGACTGGGGCTGTCTGCCCGAGGGCGAGGGGAAGCTGGTCTGGCTGGAGGTTCCGTCCCCGATGGACCACGGCGCCCGTCGGCGCTGACCCGCTGAGACCCGCTGACCCTCGGGCTCGGTACTGCCAGGTCTGCCCCCTCGGTACAGCCAGGTCTGCCCCCGGAGGCCGGCGCGGTCAGGTCTGCGCGGTCAGGTCCGCCCGGGGTGTGGCCTGGGCGGCGGTGAAGGATCGGGGCCCGGGAAGGGGCCGGGATTCGGGAAGGGCGGGATCGGCGGCGGAACCGGGTCGGGGTCCTTGCCCGGCTTCGGCGCAGGGTCGGGGCGGGGGATCGGCTCGGTGTCCGGGCCCGGGGGAGGCGGGATGGTCATCACGGCCGGGACGGTCTTCACGACGGCCTCCTCAACGGCCCAGCGCGTGCGCCAGCTCGCGCTTGTTCATCTTCGAACGGCCCTTGATGTCGCGGTGCTTGGCCTCGTTGTACAACTGCTCGTAGGTCGGGCCCTGGGCCCCCTTGTGCGAGCGCTGCCCACCGCGGCGGCTGGAGGACATGTCCTGGAGGGAACTGCGGCTCGCGGTCTTCGACTCGCCGTGCCGGGCGCGTTCCTTGTTCACCGTCCGGGCGGCGATCTCCTTCGCCCGCTTCTCGCTCTCGCCCCGGTCGAGCGCGCTCTCCTTGATGTGCTCGTACTGGCGCTCCCGCTTGGGGCTGGATCCTCGCGGCATGGCGGTCGCTCCTCTCTCGGCCGAGATTGTTGCCCGAGCGCGTATACCCGGAGAAAAAGCAACAAACCACCCAAAACATGAATTGGATGTCGTGTGTCGGGTAGAAAAACCCATGACGCGGCCCAGACACACAGCCGGCCGCGTCAGCACCCCCGCCGGGTGCCACCGGGACCGTCGCTTGAAGACGGGCACAGGTCCTCCGGAAAGCAGCCCGCCGCGCTTGAGCGCGAGCCGCTCGCGGCGTTCGCCCCGATGCCCAGGAGAAAACCACCGTGTTCACCACACTGGAAACCGGTCACCCCACCGACCGGACGGCCGCCCCGCCATCCGGTCTCCCGCCCGACCTGCCACCGCGTCCGACCGACGCGCAACTGCGTGCGATGGACAAGTCCGAGGCACGCGAACTCAGCGACGCGCTGTTCGAGCGCCTGGCCGGACTCGGCCGCGAGACGCGCGCGTACAGCTACGTGCGCGGCACCATCATCGAACTCAACATGCCGCTGGTGCGTTTCATCGCCGCCCGCTTCCGGTACCGCGCCGAGGACATGGACGACATCCTCCAGGTCGGTACGATCGGTCTGATCAAGGCCGTCGACGGCTACGACCCGCAGCGCGGCGTCGAGTTCGTCACCTACGCCATCCCCACCATCGCGGGCGCGATCAAGCGGTTCTTCCGCGACACCTCCTGGCCGGTCCGGGTCCCGCGCAGCATGCAGGAGCTGTACCTGACCGTCGCCCGCGGCTCCGACCTGCTGGAGCAGGATCTCGGCCGCCTCCCGCACCCCGACGAGATCGCCGAGGGCCTCGACCTGACGGAGGCCCAGGTCATCGAGGGCCTGGTCGCCGGCCGGGTCTACCACCCCGACTCGCTGGACGCGTTGCGTGACCAGGACGCCGACGAAACCGGCAGCGCCCTGCTGGACCGGCTCGGTGACTGCGATCCGGGCATCGAGCTCGCCGAGTTCCGCATCGCCGTGCGCCCGCTGCTCGCCCAACTGCCGCGCCGCGATCAGACCGTGCTCAAGCTCCGCTTCTGGGACGGCTGGACGCAGTCCGAGATCGCCGAGCGGATCGGCGTCTCCCAGATGCACGTCTCCCGGCTGCTCACCGCCACCCTGGTCCGCCTGCGCGAGCAACTGGAGGACCGCGAGGCCCCTGGCTGGGCCGACCGGCCCGGCCAGGAGGACTGAGGCGGAGCCGTCGCCGTGGACCGGCCGGGTCGGTCCGGGCGCGACCGGGGGCCGCTCGGCGGCAAGAACGGCGACCGCGAGGAGGCGGGCACGATGGATCAGCAGGACCAGCAGGACCAGCAGGACCAGACGGCACCGCTCGGAAGCGGGACCGAGGCGCGCCGCGACCGCGAGCCGGACGCGCTGCTGCGCAGGTTCGGCCTCGGGTTGCGAAGCCGGGCCTGGGAGGTGATGCGCGGCGTACGGCCCCGTACGGTGCTGGTGCTGGGCCTGCTCTCCCTGGGCCTGCTGATGGGCGGGCTGCGGACCTCCCCGGCGGCCGTGTTCTGGGCGATCACCGGCTGCTGGGCCCTGGCGCTGGGCGTCGGGTTCGCCGTACTGTGCGCCTTCGCCGAGGGCCGCCGGAGCGGGCGGTGAACCGGCTCCCGGGCCCGCGCGGCCCGCTGTCCGAGGCGGTGCTGAGCCTGGTGACCTCCGGCCCGCCGGGCGCGGGCCGGCTCCTCGTGCCGCCCGTCCCGGGCACCGACCCGTGGGGCGAGGACCACCAGCTCGCCCTCCACCTCTGCTACGAACTCCACGACCGCGGCCTGCCCGGCGTCCACCCCGGCTGGGAGTGGGAGCCCGAACTGCTCTCCTTCAGAGGAGAATTGGAACGGCCGTTCCTCGCCGCCGTGCGCGCCGGGGCGGAGCCCGTCCGGCCGCTGCGCCAGGCCCTGGAACGGTTGCTGACGGAGCCCGCCGAGGGGACCGGGCCGTCGCACTTCCTGCTCGCCGAGGGTGCGCGGTGGCACGCGCGCGAGTATCTGGTGCACCGCTCGGTCTACCACCTGAAAGAGGCCGACCCGCAGCTGTGGATGCTGCCGCGGATCCACGGTCCCGCCCAGGCGGTGCTGATGACGGTGGCGTACGACGAGTACGGCGCAGGCCGGCCCGACCGGGCCCACTCACTGCTGTTCGCCCGGATGATGGCCGACTTCGGCCTCGACGCGGAGTACGGGCACTACCTCGGCCTCGTCCCCGCGCCCGCGCTCGCGGTGGTCAACCTGATGACGCTGTTCGGCCTGCACCGCGTGCTGCGCGGCGCCGCCGTCGGACACTTCGCCACTGTCGAGATCACCTCCTCGCCCGGCTCCGCCCGCCTGGCCGCAGCCCTGGAACGCCTCGGCGCAGGGCCGGACGGCACGCTGTTCTACCGCGAGCACGTCGAGGCGGACGCCGTCCACGAGCAACTGGTCCGGCGTGGGGTGATCGATGAACTGATCAGCGCCGAGCCCGGGTTGGAGGACGATATCGCGTTCGGTATCGCGGCCGCCGAAGTCGTCGACGGCCGGTTCGCGGACCACCTGCTCGGCCAGTGGCGGGCCGGCCGCAGCTCGCTTCGCTCATTCCTGCCCGACGGCCGGGGCTGAAGCCCGCCCCGGCCGGGCGCGGCGCCGGTGGCTGGTGTCGCAGAACGGATAGCGACGGCTGCGCCGGCAGGCGCACAGTGCCACCACCGGGCGGTCGGAGACGTGGACCGTCCCGTCCGGCAGGACAACCTCCACCGGGCCCTCGACCAGCAGCGGCCCGCCCGGCACGACGGTCACCCGGGTCGCGGCCCGGTCAGCGCTCCCGGACACCGCGCACCACCACCAGTTCCTCCTCGCGCTCGCCGGGCCGGATCAGCCCCCGCCGCTCGAACAGTCCGGCGCGCGCCGTCATCACCGGCCCGAAAGGCTGCCTGCGACGGGTCGCCACCGCCACCCGTAGCCCGGCCGACCGCAGCGTGGCCAGTGTCGCCGGGACATCGGCCAGCGAGGACTGCACCAGCAGTAACACCCCGCCCCTGGCCAGCAGTTGCGGCGCCTCCCGGCAGATCCGGTCCAGCAGCAGCCGCCCGTCCGCCCCGGCGTCCCAGGCCAGCGTGCGCCTGGGGCGGGGCCGCGCCACGTCTTCGCAGGTGGGGACGTACGGCGGGTTGGCGGTGATCAGGTCGAAGCGCTGTCCGGCGACCGGGGCCGCCAGGTCGCCCCGGAGCAGGCGCACCCTGCGGCGGTTCAGCCTCGCGTTCAGCCAGGCGGTCGCCACCGCCCGGGCGGAGAGGTCCACGGCGGTGACCCGCGCGCCGGACCCGGCGGCGGCGAGGGCCACCACACCGGTCCCGGTGCCGAGGTCCAGCACCCGGCTGGCGGCGTCCAGCGACTCCTGGCGCAGGCAGGAGAGCAGGAGCTCGGTGTCGCCCTGGGGCGGGTAGACGCCCGGTGGTCTGATCAACAGCATGCCGGGCGGCTGCCCAGGTCGGCGGCGCCTACACCTCGGACGCCGACCTGCGCCGTGCCGTGGCTGCCGCGACGGTCCGCGGCCTGCCGGCGCGCGTCCGGGCAACTCCCTCACTCACCGTTGACCTCGTAGCGCATTTCGTGTCAAGGAATGCGCGAATTCCACTTCATGTCTTGTTCAGCGTGATCGTCCTATCCTGAAGAGGTGGAAGAGCAGCAGGCGGTCGGGCGTCAGTGGACGTTTCTGACCAACCACGCGCGCGTCCTGGTGCAGATCGCCCGGGACCCGGGCATCAGGGTGCGGGACATCGCGGCCCGCTGCCTGCTGACCGAGCGAGCGGTCCAGCGGATCATCGCCGACCTCGAAGCGGCGGGCTATCTCAGCCACCACCGCGTCGGACGCGCCAACATCTACCGCGTCATCGACGGCAAACAGCTGCGCCACCCCGCCGACAGCGGCCCGACGCTGGCGGAACTGCTGGCTGTCCTGCTGCGCTGACCGTCGGCCTCGGCCGCGCCCGGGCCCTCGCCCTTCCGCGGCAGGGGCGTGTGTTTCCGGCTGCCCGTTCGGGAAACACGCCGGATGACAACACCTTGCCCGGAGCGGAGCACCATGACAGGGAATCCTTCCCGCACGGGAGCGCGGCCGTGACCGGCCCCGGCGTGTTCAGGTTCGGCGTCGAGGAGGAGTTCCTGCTGGTCGATCCGGCCACGCGGCTCACCGTTCCCCGAGCCCACCGCGTAGTGCCGGGGGCCGCCCGAACACTGGGCGGCCGGGCCCAGCACGAGTTCCTGGCCACCCAGGTCGAGGTGTGCACCCGCCCCGTCGTGACGGCCGCCGACCTGTGCAGGGAACTGGCGGCGGCACGCCATGCGATGGCCGCCGCGGCGGAGGACACCGGGTGCCTGCTGGTGGCCTCCGGTACCGCCGTGCTGCCCAGCCACCACCCGCTGCCGCTCACGCCGACGGACCGCTACCGGCGCGTCGCCGACCACGTGGGCCGGATCGCCGACCAGCGGGGCGGCGAACTCTGCGGCTGCCACGTCCACCTCGGTGACCTCAGCCGGTCCGAGGCCCTCGCGCTCAGCGCGCACCTGCGCCCCTGGCTGCCGGTCCTGCAGGCGCTCTGTGTCAACTCGCCGTTCTGCGAGGGCCGGGACGGCGGTGCCGCGAGCAGCCGGGCCGGCCGCTACGAGGCGTGGCCGACCTGCGGACCCGCCCCGGTCCTGGATCCGAGAGAGTACGAGGAGACGATGCGGCGGCTGATCGCCCACCGCGTGATCCTCGACCGGAAGATGGTCTACTGGTACGCCCGGCCGTCGGAACACCTGCCGACCCTGGAGGTGCGGATCGCCGACACCAACGCGGATGCGGGCGTCCCGCTCCTGCTGGCCGTCCTGCTGCGCGGCCTCGCCCAGGTGCTCCTTGCCGCGCACCGCGACGGTGCCCCACCCCCGCGCATGGCCCCGGCGGTTCTGCGGGACGCCCACCGGCGAGCCGCACTCGGCGGTCTCGCCGCCGTCGGTACGGACCCGTCCACCGGACTCCGCCGACCCGTGTCCGGGCTGGTCGACGAGGTGCTCGAACTGGCCGCTCCCGGCCTGGCGAGGGCAGGGGACCTGGAACTCGCCCGCATTCTCCTCCACCGCCAGCTGACCTGCGGCACGGGCGCCGACCGGCAGCGGGCCGTGTTCGCCCGCCGCCGCTCGCTGACGGATGTCGTCGACCACCTCGCCCGCCTCACCGCGGGCCCGGGGATCGCGCCGCTTCCGGTCCTCGCGTCCGGCGGCACCACGTCCTCCCGCCGAGCCGGCGGCACCGCCGCCCCGTTCTGACAGCCAAGGGCGGGGAGGGGGCGGAGGCCCGATCGACCGGCCTCCGAGTCCGCCCGTTCTGTGGACGATCCTTGCCGCAAACATCTTGAGCGTGAACGTTTCTGACTGTCTGTCACTTGACTTTGCGCTTCGGCTACAGTCGCCTGAGCCAGGTCTGGCGCAGCACGGTGCGATGGGGTGGGGGGAGACGTGCGCGAGGGCGTGATGGTCGCGGGCCGCCTCAATGGAGTGCCCTGCCCGTGAGGCGGTGTCCGACTCCGCTCCGCCTCGGAGCTGATCCCGGGGCGGGGTCTGCGGTGGCCGGGCCCGGCAGGCGGCTCTTCGCCCGTAATTCGCCCGCATTTGTCGTGCCCGTGGCAGGAGCGGCCCAAAGTGGCCCTTTCTTCCGCAGGCGTATGCATGGCAGGCGAAGCGTGGACAAATCAACCGGGGGAATCGGGTGGGGGCGAGGGCTTCCGGGCGCGAGCCCGGGCGAAGGTGGTGCGTCAACGTCGTTCTCCCGGTGGGTATTCGGCCGGGCGGCGGCCTTCGCGGTGCGGGTGGGAATCGCGAGGCGCGTGGCCGCCCTCCCCTGCCGTCCCGTGCCTGGTTCCGGGGGCGGGCCCTGCGGTGGCAGGGTCGTTCGGGCCGCGACCTCCTCGGTGGAGCCGCCCGGAGATGTGCCGGAGGCAAGAGCGACACTTGCCGCAGATCGGTCGCCGGCCCGGCCGCCCCTGAATTCGGTTGAGACCTTGGCGATATGAGGTCGTTACGAATAACGGGCAATGGGCGAGTCAAAGATGCGTATGATCGCCTACTGTGCGCCAGCGGCCTTGGCGTTATTAATGCGGCATCCAGTTGACCTGCGGGATTCTCAATGAATGCGATGATTCTTCGGCGATGTTCCGCTGCTGCCCGGCTTCCGCATGGGCATGCCGGATTCTGCGGGCTGTAGCCACCGGGATTGTCCGGGGACCGATCCGGGCGACCCGCCGGGGTCCGTACCCCGGCGAACTCCGCAGGACGGACCGCCGGGTGGTTGGCCCGACCGCCGCAGGACCACCCCGCCCCGTCCCGTCGAGGCGTACCACCCACCGCCCGACGGGCGAACCCGTTGACACACCGGCCCTGACACGGCATCTCCGGGCGCTGCCCCGGATTGGCCGACGTTCTCTCTCGGAGTCCCCCATGCCCAGTACCCACGTGGCCGCCATCCTTCGGAAGCGCCTGCTCGGAATCGTCGGCGCCAAGGCGCCTCAGCCTCCCGCTCCCGTCCCCGCCCAACCCGCGCCGCCCGCCGCACCCGTCGCGCCCGCCGAACCCGCCCCCGACCCGCTGGCCGAACGGGAGGCGCAGCTGGCCGAGGAGCTGTCCACCGTGGTGCGCCACGGCGATCGCCTGGCGTACCCGGGTGGCGACTACTGGCCGGCGCAGGCCTGGGACGAGAACCTGGAGGAGGCCGCCGCCGCGCTGCGGGCCGCCGGCCTGGCCTTCGCGCTCGTGCCGGACCCCGAGTTCCGGCACCGCCTGGCCATCCGCCCCGGCGACCGGGCCGCGGTACTCGACGCCTGCGCGACCGCCTTCGCCGGTCAGGCCGTCTACGCGGATCTGCTGGAGCACGGCAGGACGCTGCGCACCGTCCTGGCGGAACAACTTCCCGTGGCCGTCGCACAGTTCGAGGCGCCGGCCGACGAGTTGCCGACGGAGCGCGGCGCACAGGACGAGCGCGACGCGGAGGACCCGGCGGAGCAGGAGCAGGAGCAGGAGCAGGAGCAGGTTCGGGACCGGGTCAAGGGCATCCGTCTCTACCGTCCCCGCCTCACGCAGGGACCGCAGTACTACGGCGCCGACTACGGCTGTGACCTGGAGTTCTGGGACTCCGCCGAGCCCGGTCCCGGAGCGATCGCCTCCATCGCGGAAACGAGCTTCGGCTGGTGGCTCCCCTCCTTGGAGGCGACGGCCGACCTGCGGATACGTGGCCGAAACTACCCGGTGCTGGACGCCCTGGCCGCGACCTTCCCCGACGACGTCGGCTTCCCCGTCGACGTGGTCATCACCTGGGTCGACGACTCGGACCCCGAATGGCAGCAGCGCCGCACCGCGACCCGCGCCCGCGTCCTCGCGGGCCTCGCGGGCCACGCACCCGACCGGGACGGCACCGAACTGCCCGGAGACGCCGACCACCGCTACCACAACCGGGACGAACTGCGGTACTGCCTGCGGTCGATCGCCGCCCACGCCCCGTGGGTGCGGCACGTCTTCCTCGTCACCGACGACCAGACCCCGGCCTGGCTCGACTCCTCGCAGCCCGGGCTCACCGTCGTCTCCCACCGGGAGCTGTTCGCCGGCACCGACGCCCTGCCCGTGTTCAACTCGCACGCCATCGAAACCCGGCTCCACCTGATTCCCGGCCTCGCCGAGCACTTCCTGTACATCAACGACGACGTGTTCCTCGGCCGGCCCGTGCGCCCGCAGGCGTTCTTCCTCGGCAACGGGCTCTCGAAGATCTTCCGCGACACACGCGTCATCCCGCCGGACGTGAACGACCCGGACGCCGCCGTCCACGACGAGGAGAACCCGGACGACGCCGTCTACGTCGCGGCCCAGAAGAACACCCGCGCCGTCCTGGAGCGGGAGTGCGGACGAACGTACCCGCTGGTCCTCGCCCATGTGCCGCAGCCGCTGCGCCGCAGTGTGATGGACGAGGCCTCCGAGCGGTTCGCGGACGGCCTGGCCGCCACCACCCGGTCCGCGTTCCGCTCCGCCACGGACCTGGCTCCGGTGACCCTCGTCACCAACTTCGCGCACGCCTCCGGTCGCGCGGTCGACGGCCACCTCTACCACGGCTACTTCGCCGCCGACAGCGCCGAAGACCTCGAACGGCTGGACGACTTGACGCGGGAGCGCTGGGCCGACGTGTTCTGTCTGGCGGACGGGGCCCGTCATGCCGTCGGGCCGCAGGAACAGGACCGCGCCGTCCGCGACTTCCTGCAGGAGTACTTCCCCGTGCCGTCCCGCTTCGAGCACCACGGGGCCGACCGTCCCGCGGTACAGCGGGACGGGGCGTTCACCGCGTAGCACCCCGCCCTCCGCCCCCGCCCGCGCGGGTATCACCGCTGTTCAGGTGCCCGGGATCCGCTTGGTAGGCTCTGCGAGCCGCAGGACCGGGAGGGGCATTGAGGAAGCGATCCGTGGGCGCGCTCGCGTTGGTGCTGGCGGTGTTCCCGGTGTGGCACGCGCCCCAGGCGGTGCCCGGGGTGCGCCCCGGCAAGATCGTCCAGATCGTCGCGCACCAGGACGACGACCTGCTGTTCATGAACCCCGATGTGTCGAGCTCGATCCGCCGCGGGTTTCCCGTCGTGACCGTCTTCATCACGGCGGGGGACGCCAACCGCGGTCCGGCCTACGCCAGGGACCGGCAGAGGGGCGTGCGGCGGGCCTACGCGCAGATGGCCGGTGTGCGCGGCTGCGGCGACGACGGCAGCGGCTGCTGGATGAGGGAGGTGTACCGGCCGGTCGAAGGCGGTCCGGCCGTGGAGCGTGACACGCTCAGGAGCGCCACGTACACGCGGGTGGTCTTCCTCAACCTGCCCGAGTGGACCGACCGGGACGCGGCCTACCTCGGCGGCGAGGCACTCGACCGGCTGTGGCGGGACCCGGCTCTCTCCAGCAGCACCCTGGACATGGACGGCGCCGGCGGGGTGTGGCCCCAGCGCTACGACCGGGCGGCCCTGATCGGCGTCCTGAACGGCCTGCTGGCAGCCGAGGAGGCCACGCTGGTCCGGGTCCAGGACCCGGCCCCGGACCCCTCCCTCGCCGCGGACCACGGCGACCACATACGGGCGGCCTGGTTCGGGCAGGCGGCCGTGGACCGTTACTCCGCCACCGGCCGGCGGCGGGTGGTCGTGGAGCACTACCGCGACTACAACACCCGCAACTCGCCCGCCAACCTGGCCTCGGCCGAGAGCGCCGGCAAGCACGCCACCTTCGAGGGCGCCTACGCGCCCACCGACGACGAACTGGCCGACGAACTGACCCCGGGCGTCTGCGCGGACCAGAAGCGGTACCGGTGCTGGCAGTCCCGGCAGTACCCGCGCTCACCCCGGTCGACGCAGGTGGTCACCGCCGACCGCGACGGCGCGCTGCACGCCTTCGTCGTGGAGAGCGGCAGGCTCTACGAGTGGTACGAGGACGCGGACAAGGCCTGGCGAGGCCCGAACATGCTCGGGACGCCCGGCGGCCCGCTGGTCGCGGGCCTGTCCGTGGGGCGCGACCAGGACGGCCGACCGGCGGTCTTCGGCCAGCGTGCGGACACCGGCGAGATCGTCTCCTGCCGTCAGGACGGGACGGGGGGCTGGACGTGGCAGCCGCTCGGCAGCCCGAACGAAATCGCCCAGGCCGCGGGCCCGTTGGGCAATGCCGCGCTTCAGGTCAGCACCCCGGTCGTGGCGTCCAACGGGGACGGGCGGCTCCAGCTCTTCGTGCGCAACCGGGACGGCGGTCTGAGCACCCGCTGGCAGCGGGAGGGCGACGGCGCCTGGAGCGGCTGGGCCGACCTGGGGCAGCACGACCTCCAGGGGCCGCCCACCGCCGTCACCACGCGGGACGGCCGGATCGAGGTGTTCGCGCTCTCCGTCACGGGCGGGCGTTCGACCGTCCGGCACTGGTACCAGCCCGCGCCCGGCGCGCTGCCGGTCATCGACCCCGGCTTTCCCGTGATCGCCCCCACCAGCACCGTCAGCGCGGCGGTGGGCCCCGATGGGCGGCTGGAACTGTACTACCGCAGTATCGATGCCGCCGATCCGCTGGACCAGTACGCGAGTTCCTCCACCGCCGTCCTGACCGAGGCCGCCGAGGGAGGCGCATGGGGCCCGCAGGGCCGCGCGCTCAACGGCACCGCGGACGACGGCGGCAGCGGCGAGGCGGCCATCGCCACCCCGGGACCGGTGGTCGGCCGCCGCACGGTCGTGGCCGTACGCAACCGCGACGGCGCCGTCAGCGTCAGCACCCGCGACGACAGCGGCTCGTTCGGGGCCTGGACCCACCTGGGCGGCTACATCGTCGGTGTCCCCGCCGCGGGCATCGACCGCGACGGCCTGACCGACCTGGTGACCATCGGCATCGACGGGCGGCTCTACGACAACCGGCAGAAGGCGGACGGCTCGTTCGCCGGCTGGCTCCCGATGGGCGACTCCTGACACGACGTGAGCCGGCCGCGCTGCCGGAGAACACCGGCGCCGCCGGGGAGTTGCCCGCGGCCGCGGCCACCGGTGTGCGACCTGAGGAGGAGGGGAGGATCACCCCTGCGGCTTAGCCGCGGGGAACCTCGTATTTCTACTCTGGACTGATGACGCGCCTCGATGTCTGGCTCCGTGAGCACCCCCTGGCGGTCGACGGCGCCTGGGCGTTCGCCGTGTTCTGCCTCGCCGCGCTCTCCCGGCTCGACGGTCACGGCGCGTGGCAGGGAGGCCTGCGCGCGGAGGACGCCGTCGCCCTGGTCCTGTGCGGCCTGATGGTGGTCCGGCGCCGCCGGCCGGACGCGGTGGTGGCGGGCGCACTGGTGCTCGGCCTCGCCCAGGCGTGTCTGGACATGCACCCGGACGGCGAGGGCATCGCCTACCTGGTCTTCGCGTACACCGGCGCGGCCTTCGGCTCGGTGTGGATCTCACGGCTGGCCCTGGTCGGCTGCCTGCTGACCGGCCTGCTCGCCTTTGGCCTGATCACCAGGCACCCGGCGCCCGACCACGCGGTCCTGTGGGCCGTCCTGCTCTCCAGCCCCTTCCTCCTCTGCTGGGCCTGGGGGCGGCTGATCCGCACGCGCCGTGCCTATCTGATCTCGCTGGAGGAGCGGGCGGTGCGGCTGGAGCAGGAACGCGACGCGAACGCCCGGGTGGCCGTGGCGGACGAGCGGGCCAGGATCGCCCGGGAACTGCACGACGTGGTGGCCCACAACGTCTCCCTCATGGCGGTCCAGGCGGGCGGCGCCGCGTGCGTGGTGGAGACCTCCCCGGCGCTGGCCAGGGAGGCGCTGGGCACCATCGCCTCCACCGGCCGGAAGACGCTGGCCGAGATGCGCAGCCTGCTGGGCGTGCTGCGCGCCGCGGGCACGGCCGAGGAGTATGTGCCGCAGCCGCGTGTCGAGGATCTGCCGGAGCTGCTGGAGCAGGTGCGGACCGCCGGTCTGCCGGTGGAGTTCTCCGTCTTTGGGGAGTCGCGCGAGCTGCCGCGCGGGGTCGAACTGGCCGTCTACCGGATCGTCCAGGAGGCGCTGGCCAATGTGCGCAAGCACGGGGGGCCCGACCCCACGGCCCGGGTGACGGTGGATTTCGGCGACCGCAGGCTGGGGGTGCTGATCGAGGACGACGGCCGTGGCGGTACCGGCCGGTCGCCGGCGTGGGGCGCCGGCGGTACGGGGCACGGTCTGATCGGCATGCGTGAGCGGGTGGCCATGGTCGGCGGCAGACTGGAGGTCGGGCCGCGGCCCGGCGGCGGCTTCCGTGTCAGGGTCGTCCTGCCGCTGGCCGCCACCGGGCTTCCGCGCGCCGACTGGTGACACGCCGGCTGGTGACACACGTCGGCTGATGACACGCCGACTGATGACGGTCCGGCGCGACGCCCCGGGTCAGCCGAGCCGGGCGAGGGCCAGGTTGAGGGCGAGGACGTTCACCCTCGGCTCGCCGAGGAACCCGAGGGTGCGGCCCCGGACGTGGGCCTCGACGAGCCGCCGGACCGTGCCGCGGTCCAGGCCGCGGGCCCTCGCCACCCGGTCGACCTGCTCCTGCGCGTAGGCGGGGGAGATGTCCGGGTCGAGGCCGGAGCCGCCGGCGGTCACCGCGTCGGGAGGGACCAGGGCCGCGTCGACACCGTCGAAGACGGCGGTCGCCGCGCGGCGCTCCTGGACGGTCCTGGTCAGGCCCGCGTCGTTCGGACCGAGGTTGGAGGCCCCCGAGGCGGTGGGGTCGTAGCCGGCCGCGCCGGCCGCGGACGGGCGCGGCTGGAACCAGCGCGGGTCCGGCCGGGCCTGCCCGTCGGGGCCGGCGGGGTCCTTCCCCGGCAGGGTGAAGTTCTGGCCGAGCAGGCCGGAGCCGACCACCCGGCCCCGCTCCCTGACCAGCGAGCCGTTGGCCCGGTGCGAGAGGGCGGCCTGCGAGATCCCGACGACGAGCAGCGGGTAGGCCAGACCGCAGAGCACCGTGAAGACCAGCAGGACGCGCAGGCCCGTCAGATGCAGCCGGACCGGGGTCGGCAGGTGCGTGGCCACCGGGGACTCCTTCGCGGGGGCTGGGGGATCGGCTGGGGGCTCGGGGGGCTCGGCGGGGATCCGGGAGGCCGCGGCTAGTAGATGAACCGCACCACCAGGTCGATGAGTTTGATGCCGACGAACGGGAGGATCAGGCCGCCGACCCCGTACACGGCGAGGTTGCGGCGCAGCAGGCCGGAGGCCGACGAGGGCTTGTAGCGCACGCCGCGCAGGGCGAGCGGGATGAGCACGACGATGATCAGGGCGTTGAAGACGATCGCGGAGGTGATCGCCGAGGTCGGGCTGTGCAGGTGCATGATGTTGACCTTGCCCAGGCCGGGGTGGACCGAGGCGAACATGGCCGGGATGATCGCGAAGTACTTGGCGACGTCGTTGGCGATGGAGAAGGTGGTCAGCGCGCCGCGGGTGATCAGCAGTTGCTTGCCGATCTCGACGATGTCGATCAGCTTGGTGGGGCTGGAGTCCAGGTCCACCATGTTCCCGGCCTCCTTCGCGGCCGAGGTGCCGGTGTTCATCGCCACACCGACGTCGGCCTGGGCGAGGGCCGGGGCGTCGTTCGTCCCGTCCCCGGTCATCGCGACCAGCTTCCCGTCGGCCTGCTCCCGCCGGATCAGGGCCATCTTGTCCTCGGGGGTGGCCTCGGCGAGGAAGTCGTCGACGCCCGCCTCCTCCGCGATCGCCCTGGCGGTGAGCGGGTTGTCACCCGTGATCATGACGGTCCTGATGCCCATCGTGCGCAGCTCCTCGAACCGCTCGCGGATGCCGCGCTTGACCACGTCCTTCAGGTGGATGACCCCGAGCACCCGGGCCGGCTCCCCCGGGTGGTGGACCGCCACGACCAGCGGCGTACCGCCGGCCGCCGAGATGCCCTCGACGACGGTGCTCACCTCGGGGCCGACGGTGCCGCCGTTCCGCTCCACGAAGGCACTCACCGAGGCCGCCGAGCCCTTGCGGATCCGCCGGGCCGCGCCGTTCCCGGTGAGGTCGACGCCGCTCATCCGGGTCTGCGCGGTGAACCCGATCCAGTCGGCGCGGCCGAGCTCGCCCTGGGTACGGGAGCGCAGGCCGTACTTCTCCTTGGCCAGCACCACGATGGAACGGCCTTCGGGGGTCTCGTCGGCGAGGCTGGACAGCTGCGCCGCGTCGGCGAGTTCGGCCACCCCGCTGCCGCCGACCGGGGTGAAGCCGGCGGCCTGCCGGTTGCCGAAGGTGATCGTTCCGGTCTTGTCGAGCAGCAGGGTGGACACGTCCCCGGCGGCCTCGACGGCGCGGCCGGACATGGCGAGGACGTTGCGCTGCACCAGCCGGTCCATGCCGGCGATGCCGATGGCCGACAGGAGCGCGCCGATGGTGGTCGGGATCAGGGCGACGAGCAGGGCGATCAGGACCACGAGGGGCTGTTCGGCGCCCGCGTAGGCGGCCATCGGCTGCAGGGTCACGACGGCGAGCAGGAAGATGATGGTCAGCGAGGCGAGCAGGATGTCGAGGGCGATCTCGTTGGGCGTCTTCTGCCGGGCGGCGCCTTCCACCAGGGCGATCATGCGGTCGATGAAGGTCCTGCCAGGCTCGGAGGTGATCCTGACGACGATGCGGTCGGAGAGGACCTTGGTGCCGCCGGTGACGGCCGAGCGGTCGCCGCCGGATTCGCGGATCACCGGTGCCGACTCGCCGGTGATGGCGGACTCGTCGACGCTCGCGATTCCCTCGACGACGTCACCGTCGCCCGGGATGATCTGCCCGGCCTCCACGATCACTTGGTCGCCGAGGCCCAGCCGCGCGGCCGGGACCACCTCCTCGGCGGCCACCGCAGCGCCGGGCCGCCAGTCGCCGACGATGCGCCGGGCCACCGTCTCGGTCCTGGTCCGGCGCAGGGTCGCGGCCTGCGCCTTGCCCCGGCCCTCGGCGACGGCCTCGGCCAGGTTGGCGAAGACGACGGTCAGCCAGAGCCAGACGGCGATCACCCAGGCGAAGACACTGGGGTGGCGGATCGCCGAGACGGTGGTCAGCAGCGAGCCGACCTCGACCACGAACATGACCGGATGCCTGACCATCACCCGTGGGTCGAGCTTGCGCAGCGCGTCCGGGAGGGAGGAAACCAGTTGCCGGGGGTCGAGCAGACCACCGGAGACCCGGCGCGCCCCGCGCCCGGCGGGCCCGGCCGCGTCGGCAGGGTCGACGGGGCCGGACGGAACGGGCGGGTCCATCAGCGGAGTCCTTCCGCGAGCGGTCCGAGCGCCAGGGCGGGGAAGTAGGTGAGGCCGACGACGATCAGCACCACGCCGGAGAGCATGCCGACGAAGAGCGGCCGGTGCGTCGGCAGCGTCCCCGCCGTGGCGGGGACCGGCTGCTGCCGGGCCAGCGAGCCGGCCAGGGCGAGGACGAAGACCATCGGCAGCAGCCGGCCGAACAGCATGGCCAGGCCCAGCGCGGTGTTCCACCAGGTGCTGGTGGCCGTCAGGCCGGCGAAGGCGGAGCCGTTGTTGTTGGCCGCCGAGGTGAAGGCGTAGAGGACCTCGGAGAAGCCGTGCGGGCCGGAGTTGAGGGCGGCGGACCGCACGCCCTCGAACGTCATCGCCGTGCCCGTGCCGACCAGTACGACGGCCGGGGTGGTGAGGAGGTAGAGGGAGGCGAACTTCATCTCCCGGCCGCCGAGCTTCTTGCCCAGGTACTCCGGGGTGCGGCCGACCATCAGCCCGGCGACGAAGACCGTGACGACGGCCAGGACGAGCATCCCGTACAGGCCGGAGCCGGTGCCGCCGGGGGCGATCTCGCCGAGCATCATGTCGAGCAGGGTCAGGCCGCCGCCGAACGGCGAGTACGAGTCGTGGGCGGAGTTGACCGCGCCGGTGGAGGTCAGCGTGGTCGAGGCGGCGAAGAGCGTCGACCCGGCGATGCCGAAGCGGACCTCCTTGCCTTCCATCGCCGCTCCGGCCGCCTGGAGCGCGGTGCCGTGATGCCGCCATTCGAAGACGGTCATCAGGGCCGCGGAGGCGATCCAGAACAGGGCCATCACGGTGACGATGGCATGGCCCTGGCGGCGGTCGCCGACCATCGTCCCGAAGGTGCGCGGCAGCGAGAACGCGATCACCAGCATCAGGTAGAGCTGGAGCCAGTTGGTGAGCGGGCCGGGATTCTCGAAGGGGTGCGCGGAGTTGGCGTTGTAGAAGCCGCCGCCGTTGGTGCCCAGCTCCTTGATGACCTCCTGCGAGGCCACCGGCCCGCCGGGGACCGACTGGGTGTCGCCCGTCAGGGTGGTGATCTGCTGCGCGGCGTGCAGGTTCTCCACCACGCCGCCGGCCACGAAGACGACCGCGAACACGACCGAGACGGGCAGCAGCAGCCGCAGGGTGATCCGGGTGAGGTCCACCCAGAAGTTGCCGACCCGGTCGGTGCGGTCGCGCGCGAAGCCGCGGATCAGCGCGGCCACCACGGCGATGCCCACCGCGGCCGAGAGGAAGTTCTGTACGGCCAGCCCCGCCATCTGCACCAGGTGGCCCATGGTCGACTCACCCGAGTACGACTGCCAGTTCGTGTTGGTGACGAACGACGCCGCCGTGTTGAAGGCGGTGGCCGGGCCCACCGGGGGGAGGCCGAGCGAGAGCCAGAGGTGGTTCTGCAGGCGCTGGAAGGCGTACAGGAAGAGCACCGAAACCGCGGAGAACGCGAGCACGCTGCGCAGATAGGCCGTCCACGACTGGTCCTGGTCACCGTTGACACCGATCAGCCGGTAGACACCCCGTTCCCCGGGCAGGTGTGTCCGGCTGGTCAGGACGTGTGCCAGGTAGTCGCCCACCGGGCGGTGCGACAGACCCAGCGCGGCCACCAGCGCCAGCGCTTGCAGGAGGCCCGCGAGGGTGGGGCTCACCTCAGAACCGGTCCGGGTGGAGCAGCGCCAGGAGCAGGTAGATCACGAGGGCGGTCGCGACGATGAGCCCGACGATGTTGTCCGCGGTCACAGCCGTTCCACCGCCTTGGCGATCAGAGCGAGGACGGCGAACACGAGAACCGTGACGCCGACGAAGGCCAGGTCGGTCATGAGGGCTCCACCGGGGCTGTCGGGACCGGGCGCCGAGCGGCTGTCCGATCGGTCCAGTCGATTGTCGGACGGCTGGGGTGACAATCCGTGGTTATCCGCGTCCGTCAGGGTGACGGCGGCCGGCGGGGCGGCGTGCCGGTGGTGCGGGAGCGGCGGGTCCGCGGACCGGGCGGTCCGTACCGCCGCCCGCGAACTCACCGCCGCCGCCCGCACGTTCCTCCGGTGAGCCGTCAGGACACCGGCGCCGGTGAACTCGTCGGCCCGGCCTTCGGCACCGACCGGCCTTCACGGCCCGACCGACCGGCCCGCACCGCCGAACCGACCGGCCTTCACCGCCGGCCAGAGCGCAGGAGAACCTCCGATGTCTTCCGAACCGCCGACGCCCGACACCACGCCGCGGAACCCCGACCGCCGACGCGACGACGACCGGGCACTGCCCCGCTGGCTGCCCAGGGCGATGATGCTCGCCCTGCTGCTCGCGGGGGCGTTCCAGCTCGCGAACTGGGCCTTCCATCAGCTCATCGACCTCCTGGTGATGCTGCTGATCTCCTTCTTCCTCTCCCTCGCCATGGAGCCGGCGGTCGACCGGATGGCCGCCCGCGGCATCCGGCGCGGCGTCGGCACGTTCCTCGTCTTCATCGCCCTCGCGGCGGCCATGGCCGGCTTCGTCACCGCACTGGGCACGCTGCTCGTCGACCAGGTGGCCCAACTGTCCGAGCGGCTGCCCGGCACCCTGCAGAACGGGATCGACTGGATCAACTCGAACTTCCACCAGAGCCTCTCGCTGGACGGCATCCGGAAGAAGTTCTTCGCCGACGGAGCGGTGGAGAAGTACGCGCAGCAACTGGCCGGGAACCTCTGGGGGGTGTCCAGCACGGTGATCGGAGGCCTGTTCCAGGCGTTCACCGTGGGCCTGTTCACGTTCTACTTCACCGCCGAGGGGCCGCGGGTTCGGCGGCTGGTGTGCTCGATGCTGCCGCCCGCCCGGCAGGCCGAGCTCCTGCGGGCCTGGGACATCGCCCTGACCAAGACCGGGGGCTACCTCTACTCCCGGGCCCTGCTGGCGGCCGTCTCGACCCTCGCGCACTGGGTCGCCTTCGAGATCGTCGGGCTGCCCTACGCCGCCGCCCTCGCGGTGTGGGCCGGGGTGGTGTCCCAGTTCGTCCCCACCGTCGGCACCTACATCGCCAACGCGCTGCCCATTCTGGTCGCGTTGACCGGCGAACCGTCCGACGCCCTCTGGGTCCTGGGCTTCGTCCTCGTCTACCAGCAGATCGAGAACTACCTCCTTCACCCCCGGATCACGGCACGGACCGTCGACATCCACGCCGCGATCGCCTTCGCCGCGGTCATCGTCGGCGCCGCCCTGCTCGGGGCCGTCGGCGCGCTCATCGCCATCCCCGCCGCGGCCACGCTCCAGGGTTTCCTCAGCACCTACATGCCCCGCTACGAGGTCGTCGGCGACCTCCGCTTCGACCGGCACCGCCGCCCCCGGCGCCACGGCATACGCGGGCTGCTCTCCAGCGTCGCGAGCCGGTGGCCGGGGCGCTGACGGGGCGCTGACGGGGCGTTGACGGCATGTGAGGGCGAATTTCCGTCTCCTTTTTACTTTCTGATGACTTCCTTATGGGACTAACCGCCTTGTTCCAGTGGTGTCAAGTGCGTTGGAATGCGAGGGCTGTCGGGACGCGCGTTCCAGAGGCATCCACGCGTCCGACCCGGATCCGCGTGCACTGGGCCACCGCAGCCTGACGTCGCATCAGACGAAAGGATGTCCATGATCGGCTGGCGGAAATCCCAGCTAGCAATCGCCGTCGCGGTCACCGCCGCGTCCATGCTCCTGGCCGGCGGGGCAGGCGCGAGCGCCGCCCCCGCGCCCGACCCCACGACCGCCCAGGCGGCCGCGGCGGGCGGAACCCCGGTACCGGTGATCGTGATTCTCAAGGACCAGATCGCCGACGCCCCGGCGGACGCCGGGCACCTGGGCGCGCGCAGGCAGAAGGCCGCGTCCGCCCAGGCGCCGCTGCTGGAGCGGGTCAGGGCCGGTGGCGGCACCGGGATCAAGAGTTTCGTGGTCGGAAACGCGTTCTCCGCCACGGTCGGCCCGGCACTGCGGGCGGCGCTCCAGGCCGACCCGGCGGTCGCCTCGGTGGTGGCGGACGGACAGGTCGCCGTCGCCCCGCCGATCGGCGGCAAGGACGCGGACCCCGCGACCGCCCCCGCCGCGAAGGCCCCGAAGTCCGCCGCGGCCGCCCCCGAGGCCGCCCGGGGAGACAAGGCCGGCAAGGGCGGCGCGGGCGGCGAGGAGAACGCGACCAACACGGTCTGCCCGTCCGACCCGGCCCATCCGCTGCTGGAGCCGGAGGCGTTGTACTCCACGCACACGGTCGCGACCGCCGGCTCGCCCGGCGCCCAGGACCTGGCCACCGGCAAGGGCGTGAAGGTGGCCTACATCGCGGACGGACTCGACCCGGACAACCCGGACTTCATCCGGGCCGACGGCTCGCACGCGGTCGTCGACTACCAGGACTTCTCGGGCGAGGGCACGGACGCGCCGACCGGCGGCGCGGAGGCCTTCGGCGACGCCTCGGCGATGATCGCGCAGGGCCGTCAGGTCTACGACGTCGCGCAGTTCGTCAACCCCTCGCACCCGCTGCCGGCCGGCTGCACCATCCGTGTCCGGGGCATCGCCCCCGACGCCTCGCTGGTGGCGCTGCGGGCCGGCGGCGAGATCATGTCGAACTCCTCGATCCTGCAGTCCATCGACTACGCGGTCTCGGTCGCCCACGTCGACGTGCTGAACGAGTCCTTCGGCGGCAACGTCACCCCCGACAGCGGTGCGCGCGACACCATCTCGCTCTTCAACGACCAGGCCGTCGCAGCCGGTGTGACCGTCGCCGTGTCCACCGGCGACGCCGGGATCAGCGGCACCGTCGGCACCCCGTCCACCGACCCGAACGTGATCGCGGTCGGCGCTTCCACCGACAACCAGAACTACCAGCAGACCGGTTACGCGGCGGCCCAGTTCTCCAACGGCACCTGGGACGACAACCGGATCTCCGCGCTGTCCTCGGGTGGCTTCACCCAGGCCGGCCGGACGCTGGACCTGGTCGCCCCCGGTGAGTCGGACTGGGCGCTCTGCTCGCCCGACCTGTCCAAGTACACCGACTGCGCCGGCTTCAGCGGCAACGGCTCCCCGATCCAGTCGTTCGGCGGGACCAGCCAGTCCGCGCCGTTGACCGCCGGTGCCGCGGCCGTGGTCATCCAGGCCTACCGCGACACCCACAAGGGCGCCTCGCCGGCTCCCGCACTGGTGAAGAAGCTCCTCACCGGCACCGCCCAGGACCTGGGCCTGCCGGCCGAGGAGCAGGGCGCGGGCCTGCTGAACGTCCGCGCGGCCGTGGAGGCCGCCCGGGGCTACCAGAACGGCTCCGGCGCCCAGGACGGCAACACCGTCGTGGTGACCTCCGGCCAGGTCGACATCGCCGGCACCCCGGGCTCGGCCCACACCGCCGACATCACGGTCACCAACACCGGCGCCACCCCGCAGACGGTCAGCGGCGCCACCCGCAGCTTCGCCCCGCTCTCCGACGCCCAGCAGAGCATCCAGCTGAGCTCCTCCTCCGACCAGACCTTCAAGTACGCCACCAACGGCGCCACCTGGGTCCAGCAGCAGGTCAGGTTCAGCGTTCCGGCCGGTGCCGACCGCCTCGCGGCGTCGATCGCCTGGCAGGGGGCGGCCAGTCCGGTCGGCAACGGCCCGGTGGTCCGGCTGACGCTGCTCGACCCGTCCGGCCGGTTCGAGACCAACACCCGCCCGCAGGGCGGTGCCACCGTGGCCGACTTCGGCCTGGTGGACGTCCCGCACCCGGTGGCCGGTGACTGGACCGCGATCCTGTACACCCCGGCCGGCAAGAGCGGCTACACCGGCCAGGTCCTGCTGGACACCGCCACCCAGCGCGCGGTGCCGGCGGGCGCCGTGAGCCCGCAGGTGGCCGAGCTGGCGCCGGGCGCCAGCAAGACCCTGCACGTCCGGCTCACCACCCCGCAGACCGGCGGCGACTCCAGCGAGTCGGTCACCGTCTCCAGCTCCAACGGCCGCACCACCAGCGTGCCGGTGGTGCTGCGCAGCCTGGTGGCGATCGGTCAGGGCACCGGCGGTTTCACCGGCACCATCACCGGCGGCAACGCCCGCAGCGCCTCGCCCACGCAGACCTTCGGCTACGCCTTCGACGTCCCGAAGGGCCAGCACGACCTGCGGGTCGGCGTGACGGTCGCCAAGGACCCGAACCTGCTCCTGCAGGGCGTCCTGGTCAGCCCGAACGGCACGCCGGTCGACGCCGAGGGCAACGCGGTCCTCGACGCGCGGGGCAACCTCACCGGCACCACCGCCGGGGTCTCCGCCACCACGGTCGACCCGGCCGCGGGCCGCTGGCGGTTCGTCCTGGTCGTGCTCGGCCCGGTCAGCGGTGCGCAGGTCAGCCAGGAGTTCACCGGCACGGTCGGCCTCAACCTCGACCGCGCCACCGCCGCCGGTCTGCCGAACGACCCGCGTACCAGGCTGGCGGCCGGCAAACCGGTGACGGTGGCGGTGGACTACACCAACAACACCGTCGCCACCCAGCAGGTCGCCGCGGACGCCCGGCTCGACGGCCGGGTCGACCTGCCGCTGGTGCCGCAGGGCAGCTCGGCGACGGTCGGCCTGCCGCTGACCACCGACGCGACCACCCCGTCCTTCCTGGTCCCGCCGGGCACCGACCGGCTGACCGCCGTGTCGGCCTCCTCCGTCCCGGCCCACCTGGAGATCAGCGCCGTCACCGGCTCGCCCGACCTGTTCGGTGATCTGAAGAAGGCCCAGAACGGCTCGACGATCTCGGCCGCGACCGCCGCCGGCAGCCCCGCGCAGCCGGTCGTCCCGGGCAGGTGGACCACCTTCGTGCAGCAGATCGGCCCGTTCGGCACCTCCGGCGCCCCGGCCGGTACGGCCACCGTCACCGCGAGCGCGCACACCCGGGCGTTCGACCCGGCGCTGACCTCCAGCACCGGCGACCCGTTCGCCGCCGCGGTCGACGCCGCGGCCCCCGCCGCCACCCCCGTGACCGTCCAGCCGGGCGCCACGGGCACGTTGCGGGTCACCCTCACCCCGACCGGCCCGAAGGGCGGTACCGTGCACGGCGTGCTGTACCTGGTCTCCGGACCGACCGGTCTGGCCACCGCCAACAACTCGCTCGGCACCACCGGTTCGGTGCTGGCGGCGATCCCGTACAGCTACACGGTGAACTGACACCACGCCACAACGGCCGAGGCCGCCCCGGCTGCCGGGGCGGCCTCTCGGCGGTCAGAAACGCGGCTCGTCGGGCCGCGGCGGCACGGCCTCGACCGGGTCGAGCGTGATCAGGCTCCGGGGGGCGACCTCGCGCAGCTCCGGCAGGAAGCCGCGGATCCGCTCCTCGCTGTCCACGATCACGACGGCGACCGGGAGGTCCTCGGTCAGGTCCAGGAGCCGGGAGGTGTGAATGAGCGAGCCCGCGCCGAACCCCTCGACGCCGTGGAAGACACTGGCCCCGGCGAGGCCGGCCCGGCGCGCGCGGTGCACGATCTCGGAGAACACCGGGTGGTGCCGGTACCGGTCCGACTCGCCGAGGTAGACCGTCGCCCGCAGGGCCGGTCCCGTCGGCAGCTCGCGCGGCGGCGGCGGGGGTTCGGCGTCCCGGTCGTCGTGGTGGCGGTGCAGGTGCGGGCTCATCGCCACCCTCCTCCGGCCGTCGGCGTACGGTGCGGCCGCGGCGGGCCCCGCCGTCCTCAGGTCCACGATACCGGCGCGCCGGTACCTCCGCCCTCCTCGCGGCGGCCCCGCCCGGTCGCGGACTGCGCCGACCGCACCGACCGCACCGACCGCCTCGGTCCGGCGGTGCGGAGCCCGCGATCGCGGCCGATCGCGGCCGATGGGGCCGGGGCGCGATGGGTGATCGCGGAGCGGAGCGGGGCGTCGTCCCTCTGGCGCCGTCCTCCTGGCGCGCCCGACGGCTGTGCCGGCGCGGTGCACTGACGTAGCATCAGAGACTTGTCCCCACCGGGAGGTTGTCATGCGTCGGATCGCCGTTGTCGGAGCGGGCCAGGCGGGTCTTCAGCTCGCGCTCGGGCTCGTGGCGGGCGGGTACGAGGTGACGCTGGTGGCCGCCCGGACCCCGGCGGAGCTGCGGTGCGGACCGGTGCTGTCGACGCAGGCGATGTTCGGCCCGGCGCTGCGGATCGAGCGTGCGGCCCGGCTGGACCTGTGGGCCGACGAGGCGCCGGCGGTCAGGTCGGTCGATTCGGTGCTCGTGACGCCCCCCGGGGTGCGGGCGCTGGAGTTCACCATGACGCTGGACGAGCCGGCCCAGTCGGTCGACCAGCGGATGAAGCTGGCGCGCTGGCTGGAACTGCTGGCCGCGCGCGGCGGCCGGGTGGAGTACCGCACGCTGGACCGCGCGGGCCTGCGGAAGCTCGCCGAGCGGCACGAGCTGACGGTCGTCGCGGCCGGCCGGGGCGAGCTCGCCGGGATCTTCGAACGGGACGGGGACCGCTCGCCGTTCGACGCGCCGCAGCGGGCGCTCTCGTGTCTCTATGTGCACGGGGTCGGCTCGCCCGACCCGGCGGCCGGGCCGAGGGCGCGGATGCACGCGCTCCCCGGGGCCGGCGAGCTGTACCTGCAGCCGGCCCTCACCCTCTCCGGGCCGTGCGCGATCCTGCTCTGGGAGGCGCTCCCCGGCGGCCCGCTGGACTGCTTCGCCGACCGCCCTTCCCCCGTCGCGCAGTTGGCCCGGATCCGCGAGCTGCTGCACACGTACCTGCCGTGGGAGGCGGAGCTGTGGGCCGCCGCCGAGCCGACCGACGCGGGAGCCGGCCTGTACGGGGCGGTGACCCCGACGGTCCGCCGGCCGGTGGCCCGGCTGGACGGCGGTGCCGGGGAGGTCCATGTGCTCGGCCTCGGCGACGCGCTGGTGGTGAACGACCCGATCACCGGCCAGGGCGCCAACAGCGCGGCGCGGGCCGCGGACGCCTATCTGCGGGCGATCACCGAGCACGGCGACGCCTCGTTCACCCCCGCCTGGATGCGCGACACCTTCGAACGGTTCTGGCGGCAACACGCGCGCCACACCGTCGACTTCACCGCCACGATGCTCACCGTGCCGGACCACCTCCAGGGCGTTTTCGCCGCCGCCGCACAGCACGACGACGTCGCCCGGCGCCTCGCCAACACCTACGCCGAGCCGAGCGACCACGCCGCCTGGCTCGCCGCGCCGGAGTCGACCGAGGCCTACCTGGCCTCGGTCGGCCGGTAGGGCACGCCCCGGGCCGGCGACCGGTCCTGCCCCGGCAGCGGTGTCAGCCGTACGGGACGACCGCGACCGGGCAGCGGACATGGTGGATCGCGGCGTGCGCCACCGAGCCGAGGCGCGTGCCGATCGGCGCCCGGCGGGCGCGGCGGCCGACCACGGCGAGGCCGGCCGCCGCGGTGGCCTCGACCAGCGCGACGGAGGCGTTCCCGCGGACCAGGTCCGCGGTCACGGCCACCCGCGGGTGACGGGCCCGCCACGGCGCCAGGACGTCTGTGAGCTGCTGCTTCTCGACGGCGGACAGCTCCTCGTACACGCTCCCGATCGCGGCGAACGCCATGTACGCGCTGCCGGTCGGCGGGTCCCAGGCGTGGACGGCCCGGAGCGGGGCCGAGCGCAGCTCGGCGGCCTCGAAGGCGAAGGCGAGGACCTCGTCGAAGGGGCGCCGCAGGTCCAGCCCGACCACGACCTCGTGGTTCCCGGCGTCCGTCGCGGAGTCTTCCTCGGCCGCCCGGACCAGTACCACCGGGCACGGCGCCCGCCGCAGCACCTCCTGGCTCACCGAACCGACCAGGAAGCCGCGCAGGGCGCCCAGCCCACGTGAGCCGAGGACGAGCATGGCCGCCCGCCGGCCTGCCGCCTCCAGCGCGTCGGCCGGGTCATGGGGGACGTGGGCGGAGGTCACCTCCACCCCGGTGAGCAGGGCCCGCAGCCTCGCCTCCTCGGCGGCCAGCTGCTGCCGGCTCCAGGTGACGGCGTCGGATGTGCCGAGCACATCGGTCTTCGGCCACGGCCAGGCCTGGAGCAGTTCGAGCGGCAGGGCGCGGAGCAGCGCCTCACGGCCGGCCCAGCCGGCCGCGGCGACGCTCTCCGGCGAGCCGTCGAAGCCCGCGACGATCGGTGTGGTCATGCTGCCCTCCGGTACCGGGGCGGTCGGTGGTGCGGCGCCCGGGCTCCGGGCACCGCGGCCAGTATCGACCGGTGTCCGGCCTCGTGCCCGCCGAGCGGCCCCGGGTCAGTGCGGGGAGGCGGGCACCGTGACGATCGGGCAGTGGGCGCGGTGCAGCAGGCCGTGCGGGACGGACCCGAGCCGCATGCCGGTGAAGCCGCCGCGCCCCCGGCGGCCCACGACGACGGCGAGGGCGTGTTCGGACGCGAGGGCGAGCCCCTCGACGGGGTGGTCCCGGAGGACCTCGTGGGTGAGCGTCACCTCGGGGTGGCGGTCGCGCCGGCCGGCCGTGCTCTCGTACAGCAGGCGCCGGAGCGTCTGCTCGACCTCCTGCTCGTCGGAGCGGCCGAACAGGCGGATCTGCCAGACCCAGAGGGCGCGCAGCGCGGCCCGGCGGCTCGCGGCGAGACCGAAGGCGAAGTCGAGGGCGGCCGCCGACGCCGGGCTGCCGTCCACACCGACCACCACGTACGGCGGCTCCTGGGTGACGTGCTCGGGTTCGCGGACGACCACCACCGGGCAGTGGGCCTGGGCGCTCACCGGGACGGTCACCGAGTAGGTGCTCAGCATCTCCTCCAGCCGGTTCAGCCGGCGTGAACCGAGGACCACGAGGCCGGCGTGCGCGGACTCCCGGCACAGCACCAGGGCGGGCACGTCCTCGGCGACGGCGGTGGTCACCGGCAGTCCCGGGTGCCGTTCGCGGGCGACGCCGGCGGCCCGGTCCAGGGCCTCGTCGCCGCGCTCGCGCAGCGCTTTGTGGTACCGGCCCTCGTCGAACGCGCGCAGCTCGTGGACCGGCGTCGGAATCGCGTGGACCAGCCGCAGCGGCAGCCCGCGGCGGTCGGCCTCGTCGGCGGCCCAGGCGGTGGTCATCGCACCCGTGGTGACGGCATCGACGCCCAGCACGACCGGCCGGCGCTCGCTGGCGGATGTCATGGCTCCTCCATGGGGCAGGGCGGGGTGGGACACCGGGCTCCGGCCCTGTTTCCACGCTAAGGACGCGGCGCGCCCGATGCCAGGGCTCGGGCCGGCCGGCTGCGGAGCCGGGTCCCGGCCCCACTGGCCCCCGTGGCGGCCACCGGCCGCAGGGGGAACGCTGGGGGAGAGGGCCGGCCAGGCCCGGACGGGCGGCAGGACACGTACGACGTCCGCACCGGCACCCTCACGGTCGCGCTCGTCCGGGCGTGGCGACAGGCACAGGTACCGGCGAGCCGAGGAGCCACCGTGGACCACGACCCCGACCTCGAGGACGCCCGGCGGGCGGACCCCGCCGCCGTCGCCCGGCGGATCACCGAGCGCCGCGATCTGCTCGGCCTGAGCGAGCAGATGCTGGCGTCCCGGGCGGCGATGTCGCCGCGCTATCTCCAGTACCTGCTGGAGGCCGGGCCGGCCTTCGACCCGGCCGGCCTCGCGCGGATCGCCGCCGTGCTGCGGACGACGTACCGGGAGCTGCTGGAGGGCCGTGCCGACGCGCCGCCGGGGCAGCGTGAGGCAGGCGCGCGCCCGCTGCTCTTCCACCTGACCGCGTCCGAGTGCTGGGAGCGGATCGGTACCCACGGCATCGGCCGGATCGGCCTTCCGGTCCAGCCCGCCCCGGCGGTCTTCCCGGTCAACTACGCGGTGGACGCCAGGACGATCGTCTACCGGACGGCCGCCTTGGGCCCGACGGACCCGGCCGACGGTTCGTCCGTCTCGTTCCAGGTCGACCGCATCGACGAGCAGCTGAGCCAGGGCTGGAGCGTGCTCCTCCTCGGCCGGGTCGAGCACGTCGACGACCCCGCGGAGGCCGACCGCCTGCGGGGACTGCCCGGAACCGCCCCGTGGGCCGGTGGCGTTCGCGCGGTCTGGGTGCGGATCCGGCCGGACGAGATCACCGGCCGTCGGATCGGCGGCGGGTGAGCCCATGGCCCGGCGGGGCGATCCGGACCGTGCCGTCCCCGGCGTTCCGCACCCGGCTCCGTGCCTCACCCGGGTGCGGGGGAGCGGGGCGGTTCGGTCGGGATCCGGTGGACGAAGAAGAGCGCGACCAGCCCGCTGAGGGCGAGGACGGCGAGGGCGGCGCGCAGTCCCTCGATCCGCGCGGCGGCGTTCGCGTCGAGCGCGGCCCGGGCCGCCGCGGACTCCGCGCCGGCCTGCTCGAGGGCGGCCGTCAGCTGTGCGTCGGACAGGAACGGCACGCCGGCCGAGAGCTCCACCCCGGCCCGGTTCCTGACCTCGTCCGGGATCGCCGGGCTCTGCTCGATGGTGGTGAGGAACGACGTGGTCAGGACGGCGATGAGAATCGACCCGGCGAGCGCGGTGCCGATCGACGCGCCGAGGTTGGTGACGGTGTTCTGCACGCCGCCGACCTCGGCGCTCCGCTCGTCCGGCACCGCGGACACGGTGACCGCGCCGAGCTGGGAGGCGAGCGCCCCCATGCCGAGCCCGATCAGCAGCAGCGGGACGGTGACCACCTCCGCGCCCGTGCCCGCGTCGAGACCGGCCATCAGGACGACCGCGCCCAGGACCATCGAGACGATCCCCAGCCGTACCACCCGCCGTGGTGAGACGTCCGGGAGCAGCCGGGGGATCGCGAGCGCGGCGACCAGCAGGGTGAGGGAGAGCGGCAGGATGCGCACCCCGGTGGCGAGCGCGGAGAGCCCGAGCGCGACGGACAGGTACAGCGGCACGACGAAGAAGACGCCCATCTGCACCAGGAACTGGAAGAAGAAGACGACCAGGCCGCCGGTGAGCTGACGGTTCGTCAGTAGTGCCGGGTCCACCAGCGGTTCCTCGCCCTGCTCCGCGAGGCGGGCCTCCCAGCGGAAGAACAGCCAGATCAGGAGCACCCCCGCGAGCATCAGCCAGACCACCGGCGAGAGGCCGAACCAGGCGGCGGTGTCGGACTTGGGCCGGAACCAGCCCCAGGTGGCCGAGCGGAGCACACCGAGGACGAAGAGCCCGATGCCCAGCGCGGAGAGGACGGCGCCCAGCAGGTCGATCCGCGGGCGGGTGCCGGGCGGCGCGTCGGCGACCCGTCGGGCCAGCAGCAGGATGCCCAGCACCAGCACGGTCTCGGCGGCGAACACCCAGCGCCAGGAGAAGAAGGTCGTCGCGGCGCCGCCGATGAGCGGGCCGAGGGCGATCGCCACCGCGCCCGCGGCCGTGACCAGGCCGTAGGCCGCCGGGCGCCGCTCCGCAGGGAAGTTCCCGGCGACCAGCGCGACGATCGCGGGCAGGATCAGGGCGGCCCCGACCCCTTCGAGCAGCGACCAGCCGAGCAGCAGCACGGTCAGGTTCGGGGAGAGCGCCGTGGTCAGGGAGCCGCAGCCGTAGACGACGCAGCCGATCATGAACGCGCGCCTGCGACCGATGAGGGCGCCTACCTTGCCGCCGGAGACCATGAGCATCGCCATGACGAGCGTGTAGGCCGTGATGGCTCCTTGCAGGCCGCTCACCGTGGTGCCCACGTCGTTGGCCACGGTCGCGATCGAGACGTTCATGACGGAGCTGTCGAGCGCCATCAGGAACTGTCCGGTCGCCAGCGTCAGGAGTACGAGTGTCGCGGCCGCGGCCTGCCGGGAGGTGCCTTCACTGCCTGCCATGGGCGTAGCGTTCCACGGCCTCGCCCGGCGGCTCCCCGACCCGCCGGAGGGGTCAGCCGGTCGGCGGGGGCGGGCGCCCGGAGGCACCCTCATCCGGACCGGCACCGAGCCCTACCGCTTCCAGGCCACCCAGGTGAACTGCCTCGGCAGCCGCACCAGCCACCACGCCCTTCAACAACTGCACGACGGCGCGGACTGGCGCGTCCTGGCGACCGCTCTGATCCGGCTGGCGGACCATCTCGATGCCCATCGACTACCACCGTCGCCGCGTGCTCGACTACACAGGCCTCCTGCCCGAGGAGTTGTGGGAGCAGGTGAGTCGCCGCAGCGGTATCCACCCGGGCCACAACCTCCGCCGGAAGCTGGCCCGCGCCGTCCTGTTCGAACGAATCAGCGGGATGCCCGCCGATCTCGCAGCCCCCGACTTGGCCGTGTCCACCCCCTCCGAGCGTTCCATGCCGGCCAGCTTCATCACGGACCTCACGCCCGATCTCGCGACGAGCTGGAGCAGGCGGCTCAGAAGTTCCTACGAGCACGGGATCGTGGAGCCCATCACTTGGCAGCCTCCCCTGGAACTCCTGGTCGGCCTCAAACTACCGGGAGACGACCCGGACGCTGTGGAAACGGAACGCCTCCACGAGCTGATCCGCAACCCGGACAGCAGCACAGGACGTGTGGCCCGAGCCCTCGGAACGAGCATCGAGACCGTCCGGCACGTGCTCACCGAGCGCCCGGCGTCTTCGGCACCGAGGGCCCCCTCGCAGGCCCGTGCCAACGGCGACCTACGCCGCAAAGCCCGCAGCATCCTTCCCAAGGCCGAATTCGCTGGGCTCTACTACGACCAGCAGCTTTCCCTGCTGAAGATTGCCAACAAACACAACCTCAGCCGCAGAGCTGTCTCCGACCTCGCCCGCGAGTACAGCATCGTCACGCGCCGTCGCGGTGGACCTGCCCCGATGCCGATCGATCGCGCCTGGCTTTACGAGCCGTACGTGACCAATAGGCGCACCCTGGACCAGATCGCCGAGGAGCTCGGGATGAGCGGCTCGAACCTTCTCTACAGAGCGCACAATCTGGATATCCCGATGAGGCCCGGAGACGGCGCCAGCCATGCCAGCACACTCGCTGTCCAGGCCAAAGCCACGGCAGCACCACTCATCTTGCAGAAGGTCATGACCGGCTACGGAGCCCCGGAAAGGCTGCGGCGCTTCGCTGTCATGACCAGCCACCGATCCATGGCAGGCGTAGCCCGAGAAATTGGGGCACGCTCCTCCACCCTGTTCGCGCAACTCAACAGGATCGAACGAGAGATTGGGGGTAACCTCTTCCACCGTCCAAGGCGTCCGTTGGTACTCACTCCACTCGGCGAGCGCCTCCTTGCAGCGATCCGATGCGGCCTCCAGCTTCGCGCCTCGATGATCTCCTGCCGACCGCTGGCTGATCACAACATCACACAGACCCTAGGGCGGTTGGGCCAGCTGCTGGCCCTAACCTGCGAACTCAGAGCTGATGTTGTTCCACATGAAGGCGTCCTTCCAAGCCGGATCTCCGCAAGCCCACCCGATCACTGCGGCGACCACTTTTTCTTGGGAGATCGTCCGGGTCTGGTAGTGCTCGGCGGCACTGCTGTCCCGGTAATCCAGTTGGTATGTGTTGTCGTCACGAAGCCGCACCTGGACATACCAGTTGGCGTCGGACTCCTCCGAGACACGCTCGACGATCAGGAACGAGTTTCCGCGTCGGAGATTGGCCACCATGGTGCTCATCGCAGGCTTCGAGGGCTTCTTGACCCGCAGCCCAGCCTCATTCATCGCTATCAGCATGCGCTGATCATTCCGTGCAGTCCTGACAACGGCGTCAGCCCCGTTGACCGGGCCTTCGTCGTCGATCACATCGAGGTCCCTGAACTTGGCCGTGCGGGCAGGGCTTGTCACCACGATCTCCTGGGCTTCTCGCAGAGATACCTCGTCGAAGCCGAGCAGCTCGCGCGTGACGATGGTGGCTTCGAGGACACCGGATCCCCGCTCACACAGGCGCTCTTGGACCAAGTCCATCCCGCTGTCACCGCCCAGCAGCGGGAGGCACTCCTTGACCAGAGCAGACAGGTGAGCGGCCCGGGAAGGGGTGAGGCCATGGATGTACTCGAACATGTCGATCTCGTCTTCACCAACCAGCCGATGGGGTCTGTACTCGCTGCACCATGATCTCGACGCCTCACTCCCCAGCCAGCTCGCGGAGGATCTGGCTGTAGTGGCGACGCCGTTCGGTCAGCGCTTGGGCGACCTCGTCGTCATTGGTCTCATTCATCTGCCCGAGATGCCCCAGTAGGTTGTCCCGTTGCGGGTGCTTCGAGCTGCTGACGTACTCGACAGTGCGGGCCACGCCGGCGCTGAGCAGCAGACGGTGCGGCAGTCCGCACCAGGTGTCGAAACTCCTGCAGACGGCGTTCCACAGGAGCCAGATATCCTCGGTCTGGCGCTCCTCGGCGACCACCAGAGCTGCGAGCTCGATGCTGTGGCTGAAGCCCCAGGAATGCCGGTGGCGCTCGGTCTCCTGGACCAGCAGGTACCTGGCGAAGTCCCCGATGCCAGGTTCGGGCGTGAGGATCAGGGCTTCGAGGACCTGTTGTCGGTCCTCCCAGCGGACGTCGACGGGCAGACCGTCATCATCGTGTCGTCCGTCGAACTCCAGAAGCTCCCACCGTTCTGGGTCCTCGCACCACCAGGCCACGTCGGGTATCGCGGGACGGCTCACCGGTGGTGCTTCCGTTCAACTGAGGGAGTACTGGTTCGAAGGGTCCGGGCCAAAGCAGAGGTTTCCACCTGACACGGGCCCATGGGGTGCAACCGCCACAGTCTCGCACCCGCCCTGAGGAATCCGCCATCGGATTCGGGCGGACTCGCCCCGTCATAGATCTGGACTCACTCACGTATCCCAGGTCAGCGCGCTGCCACACGCCAGGTGTGGCCGGAACCTACAACCCTGTTCCGGTCTCGGATGGCGAGGTGATGTCGGATTCTCACTGCGTCGTGCCCTGAGGGGCTGTCCTTGGACGGTGAAGCCAGTCGCCCTTGACCGATCTCGTTCAATCGAGTCGTTCACTCAGCGAACCCAGTCGTTCAGCCTTCCGTCTCGGTGAACCTGGTCGTACGGGCAGACGTCGGGTCGACACCGGTCAGGGCACAGCTGGCCGTCCAGAGGTGCGCCGCGGTCGTGGTGTCGGCCAGGTGGTTCCAGAGGGGTTCGCTCCTGGGCCTGCCGCGCAGCCCGAACACCCGGGGGCCCCACATCTGGCGGCCGCGCACGTCTGGGTCGAGCACGGCGCGTACGGTGGGCCAAGCGCCGGCTTCCTTGCCCTGGACGAGAAGGCCGAGCGGCAGGCCGAGCAGCCGCTCGCCGGTGGTCCGGACCTGAACCGGCGGCCGCGAGGGGGTGAGGGAGTCGAGCGCGCCGCCGGGGTGGGCGACCACGCTCAGCGTCGTGCTGCCGGCGGCGTCCAGGCGGCGGTCGAGCTCGAAGGCGAAGAACATCTGGGCCAGCTTCGACCGCGCATAGGCGCGCTTGGGCTGGTAGTCGTGCGTGCTCTGGAGATCGTCGAGGTCCAGGCGTTCGGACTTGGCCGCGAAGCTGCCCGTGGTGACGATCCGACTCGCTGGGGCTGCCATGAGCAGGGGGGCCAGCCAGTGGGTGAGTGCGAAGTGACCCAGGTGGTTGGTCGCGAACATCAGCTCGTGGCCGTCCTTGGTCTCACGGCGCGGCGGCTGGTCGAGCGCCACGCCGGCGTTGTAGACGACCGCGTCGAGGCGGTCCAGTTCGAGCGCGTCCACGGACGTCCTGAGCGATGCGAGGTCGGCCAGGTCCAGAGGCAGATGCCGCACCTGGGCGCCGGGGACACGTGAACTGATCGAAGCGATCGCGGCTTTGGCCTTCGTCTCGGCCCGGCTGCCGAGGACGACCGTGGCCCCGGTGCCGGCGAGCTGCTCGGCGACGAAGTACCCGATGCCCGCGTTGCCGCCGGTGACCAGGAAATTCCTGCCCTCGGCGCGAGGCAGCCGGTGAACGTCCCACACTGGGGCCTTGGGTACGGAGGGCATGGCGGGCTCCCGGAGCTTGGAGTGATCTGGAGGCGGGCGGAGCCGCACCTTCACCACCGGTCCCACCCAGCCCCTACGGTCCCGGTGGCAACTCACATCCCACCGACAGGTCGCTGTCGCCACTGACAGCCGACCGGCATCGCGTGGGCCCGTCATCCGTCGCAGCCGATCTCCGTACCCGACACATGTGTGTCTCATCCGACCGAGTCGGCACAGGTCAGCGGGATCCCCGGCGACTGAATTCCTTGCGAACGGTCAGCCCTGTCATCCAATCGAGGCGGTTGACACCGAACCTGGGCGTCCACACCCTCACGCCGCCCCGACCGGCCGGTACCAGCGGTGGCCGGTACCGTCGCGATCGGGGCGGTTGTGCATCTGCCGGCCACCGCCATCGAGGAGGGCCAGGGCCTGCCCTTGATGAGCGGCTGGCCGGTACCGCCTACCGTCTACTGCCCCGGCGGTGGAGCCGGCCCGTGGCTAGCGCAGATGCCGAGCGAAGAACCCGGCGGCGCCCTCCCCTGCGAACTGCGGGACGCCCGTGTGCCCGCCCATATTGGCGTGCAGGGACTTCTCCTTGGAGCCGAAGGCGTCGAACAGGTCCAGCGCCGCCTGCCGGTCGTTGCCTTCGTCGTCCCACTGCAGCAGGACGTGCAGCGGAATGGTGACCTGGCGGGCCTCCTCGAACATGGCGCGAGGCACGAAACTCCCGGCGAAGAAGCCGGCGGCCACGATGCGCGGCTCGACCACCGCAAGGCGAACGCCGATGGAGATCACTCCCCCCGAGTACCCGACCGGGCCGCCGATCTCGGGCAGCGACAGGAGGGCGTCCAGGGCGGCCTGCCATTCCGGGACCGACTTTTCGACCAGCGGGAGGACGAGGGCGTCGATGATCTCGCCGCTGACCGGCTCGCCGGCCTCCATGGCCCGGCGCAGGTCGGCGCGGGCCTGCTCGGCGGCGGGCCAACGGGGCCGGTCACCACTCCCCGGGAGCTCGATGGTGGCCGTGGCGAAGCCATCCGCCGCGGCGTGCCGGGCCCGCGCCACCAGTCGGGGGTACATCTTGCGCAGCCCGAGGGGAGGGTGGCCGAGCAGGATCAGCGGCGCCGGTGCGGATGCGGATCCGGGCGTCCACAGGATGCCGGGGATCTCACCGAGGGTGAATTCGCGCTCGAGGACGCCGTCATCGAGGCGCTGCTCAGAAATGAAATGCACGGTCGTGCCTTTCGGGAGTGCACTGGAACGGCGCTCCCGGACGACGACCTATCGCCCGACCGTGACCCCGGAGGAGAGCACCCATGTCGATACGGTCACGGGTACCACCTCCTTGTTCTCTCGCACGGCCTCCGGCAAAGCTAGCAATGGTCACCGAGGTTCGCCAAACGGGTTCTTGCGGAGGCTCCGTGACCGGATGCCGGAGACTGCCCGCCCTCGGCGGCACCCTGACGCTCGGATTCGACCCTGACACCTGGCAGCCGACGCCCGGGCAGGCCGCCGACTGCCAGGAGAGCCTGGAACAGGGCTTCGGGCCCGGCCCCGATCCGCAGGTCCACCTTGCGCGGCTGCTCAGGCCTCTCATCAGCGGTCAGGCGGTGTTCCGGGCCCGGTTGACACCACCCCCGGGTCGTCCGATCGGCAGGGGCAACAGTCATGCCGGGCCCGGAGGCCAGGAGCCCCGTTCCAGGACCACCACGAAGGAGGTGCCGGCGTGGCGGTGCCGGACGGCGTCCCCGGGGGTGGGCGCGGAGGGGCTACGCGGTCGCGGTCCGGTACTGGTCGACGTTCTGCCAGGTGACCGGCAGGGACGCCAGGCACCGGTCGAAGACCTCGGCCTGGCGCAGGTAGGCGGCACGGTCGGGACCGGGGCGCACGCAGAGGTCGTCCGCGTCGCCCACCGACCACGGCTGGAGCCCGTGGGAGAGCGCGGCAGGCAGCAGGGAGGCCACTCCCCGTGCCCCCAGCTCGCTGGTGAGCTGGCGTCGGACGGGGCGGCCCAGCACGTCGGCGAAGATCTGCGCCCAGACCTCGGAGCGGGCGCCTCCGCCCGCGATCCGCCAGGGGCGGTCGGCCACGTCCGCCCCGCTGGCCACGAGCCGGTCGAGCTGTACGCGGTGGTACTGGGCGACGCCCTCGATGACCGCGCGGGTCAGGTGGCCGCGCCGGTGCACACCGGAGATGCCCAGGAAGGTCCCGGACGCGGCGGGATGCTCGGGCGCGCCGTTCACGAAGGGCAGGAACAGCAGGCCGTCCGCGCCCGGCCGGACCCCGGCCGCCTCTCGCAGCAGTTCCGTCGGCGGCACCCGGTCGGCCCGGTCGTGCGGCACCGCGGCGGCGGCCAGCCACTCCAGGTTGGCGGCCGAGGTCGGGGCCACCTCCATCGCGAGCATCCGGCCGGGGTCCGGCAGCAGGGCACTGAGGGTGACCTTGGGCGCCGGGGTCCGGGCCGGCACCACCGCGCCGTTGATCGCCCAGGTGCCCACGATGACCGTGACGTCGCCCAGTTCGTGGCCTCCCGTGCCCAGGGTGGCCGCCACGCAGTCCATGGCGCCCGCGATGACCGGCAGCCCCTCGGCCAGGCCCGTGCGGGCCGCTGCCCGCGCGGTCAGCCCGGCGACCACCTCACCGGAGGGCCGCAGCGCGGGGAAGCGGTCCAGGTCCGCGGCCGGCAGGCCGACCAGGTCCAGCGCGGTGGTGGTGTACCGGCGGGTGTCCAGGACGACCATGCCGAAGGCGCTGGCGTCGCTGTAGTCGGCGCTGGCGACCCCGGTGAGCTGGGAGGTCACCCAGTCCTTGCAGGACAGCGCCCATCGGGTGGCCCGGTAGGCCTGTGGCTCGTGGTCGCGCAGCCACCGCAGCAGCACCGCGGGCTGGGCCGCCCACGGGATGGAACCGGTCTCCGCGGCGAGCCGGGCGGCCGCCTCGGGGGAGATCGCGTCCACGATCCGCTGCGCCCGGGTGTCGGAGGAGGCGATGGCGGGGCCCACCGGCCGCAGCTCGGCGTCGACCGGGTAGAGGCCGTTGCCGTGCGCCGCGACGCCGAGGCCGGCCGGGGTCCAGCCGTCGGCCGTCAGCTTCGCGTTCAGCTCGGCCAGCAGCGACAGCACCGTGTCGGCCAGCAGGACCATGTCCACGTCGTGGCGGTGCGCGGTGACGCAGGTGCGCGGTGTCCGGGCGGTGACGACGTACAGCTCACGGCCCTGTGCGTCGAAGGCGGCGGCCTTCGTCGCGGTCAGCCCGACGTCGACACCGATGTAGCAGGTGGTCACTGTGGTCTCCTGTCGCCGGTCGCGGCGGTCGCCGGGGTCTTCAGGCCCCGGGGACGGAAGCGCCGCAGCTCCGTGTCGTAGGCCGCGATCTCCGCGGCGATCCGTTCGTCGTCCCAGCCCAGGTACCGCGCGGCGATCCCGGCGCAGCGGGCGGCCGCGGCTCGGCCCATGTCGCCGCCCAGGCCGACGAGGGTACGCCGCAGCATGATGTCCCCCAGGGTGACGGCTCCCTCGTCGACGACCGCGACGGCCACCTCGGCGGCGATCGCCCCCGATTCCTCGTCGACGACCTCCAGCAGCCCGGGGTCGGCCTCGGCGAGCGCCAGCACCCGCCGGGCCCGTACGCCGTAGACGTCGAGCAGCCGGCGTCGCTGGGCCGGGGTGAGTACCGGGGAGCTGAGGAAGTCCTCGCGGAACGCCTCCCACTGCGCGGTGTCCGCGCCGGGGAACGGGCGGGTGCGGGTGGTGCAGCGCCGTGGGGCGCGTCCCATGACCTTGAGCGCCTTGTCGGTGACGTCCTCGGCGAGCGCGCGGTGGGTGGTGAGTTTGCCTCCGATGACGGTGAGCAGGCCGGGGTGGGCCGGGGCGTGGTCCAGTACCGTGTGGCCGCGGCTGATCTTGGCGTTGTCGGTGACGTCGGCGGCGTAGGGCAGGGGGCGGATGCCGGACACGCTGTAGAGCACGTCGTCGGGGGTGAGCCCGGCGCCGGGGAAGATCCGGTTGGTCTCGTCGAGCAGGTAGTCGATCTCCGCCTCGCTGGCCACGACCTCGTCCAGGTCGCCCTCGTAGGTGAGGTCGGTGCTGCCCAGCATGTAGCGGCCTTCCCAGGGAAGGACGAAGATCGGCCGCTGGTCGGCTGCGGCTTCGAAGAAGATGCAGGTCTTCGGGGCCCCCGGGAAGGGGTCCACGATGACATGGCTGCCCTTGGTGCCGCCGTTGAGCCGCTTGGAGGCGATCTGCCCTTCGAGGACGTGGTCGATCCACGGGCCGGCGGCGTTCACGGTGAGGCGGGCCCGGATCTCCTGTTCCTCGCCGGTCCGGTTGTCGCGGGTCCGCAGGCCGGTCACGCGCGCGCCGTCCCGGATGAGCCCGGTGACGGTGGTGTAGGTCAGGACCCGGGCGCCGAGGTGGCGGGCGTCCAGGAACAGTTCGACGCAGAGCCGCTCCGCCCACGGGACCTGCGCGTCGTGGAAGAGCGCCGCACCCCGCAGGCCCTTTCTGGACAGGTGCGGCCAGCGCTGGGCCACCCGGTGGTTGGTCACGGTGCGGCTGAGGCCGCGCCCCCGGCGCGCCGCCAGGGCGTCGAACACGGCGAGGCCGAGCCGGATCAGGATCCCGGGCCTGCTGTTGCCGGCGTAGAAGGGGATGAGCATGGGGTAGTCGCGGACCAGGTGCGGGGCGCTGCGGAACAGCAGGTGGCGTTCCCGGATGGACTCGTGGACCAGGGTGAAGTCGTAGCGTTCGAGGTACTTCAGGCCGCCGTGGATGAGCCGGCTGGACGTGCTGGTGGTGCCGGAGCCGACATCGGCGCGGTCGACCACGACGACGCGCAGGCCGCGGGCCGCAGCGTCGCGGGCGATGGCCAGCCCGTTGATCCCGGCTCCGACGACGGCGAGGTCGACGATGTCCTCGCCGTTGGAGGGATGGTGCGACATGGGAGCTCCCGGAGGTGAGGGGTGCCGGTCCCGGTGGTTCGCACCGGGACCGGCACCCGTGCAGGGTCAGGCGGAGGCGGAGCCGGCGGACTGTTCCCGGAACAGCTCGTACGCCTCTTCGGGCTTGACCTCGTCGTGCACGACGGCCCGGACGGCCGCGAGCATGGCGGCCGGGTGCTCGCTCTGGAAGATGTTGCGGCCCATGTCCACACCGGCCGCGCCCTCCTGGACGGAGCGGTAGGCCATGGTCAGGGCGTCCAGCTCGGGCAGCTTCTTGCCGCCCGCCACGATGATCGGCACCGGGCAGGCCGCGGTGACCGTCTCGAAGCCCTGCTCCACGTAGTAGGTCTTGACGACGTGCGCGCCCATCTCGGCGCTGATCCGGGTGGCCAGCCGGAAGTAGCGGGCGTCGCGGACCATGTCCTTGCCGACCGCGGTGACGCCGAGGACGGCGATGCCGTGCCGCTGACCGGCGTCCACCAGGGCGGCCAGGTTGCGCACCGAGCGCGACTCGTGCTCGGCGCCGATGAAGACCTGGGTGGCCACGGCGGCGGCGTTCAGCCGGACCGCGTCCTCCATGTCCAGGGCGATGTGCTCGTCCGAGAGGTCACGCAGCACGCTCGGGCCGCCGCTGGCGCGCAGCACGATCCCTGCCTCACTGTGCGAGGGGATGCTGGTGCGCAGCGCACCCCGGGTCATCATGATCGCGTCCGCGTCGGGGACGAGCGGGGCGATGTTGGTGTCCAGGCGTTCCAGGCCGGCCATCGGGCCGAGGAAGTAGCCGTGGTCGAACGCGAGCATCACCGTGCGGCCGGTGTCCCGGCGGAAGATCCGGGAGAGCCGGTTCTGCAGGCCCCAGTCCTGGGCGTGGGCGCCCTTGACGTGGAAGGTGCCCGCGGCGGCCTGGGCCCCGCCGAAGTCGCGGGCCTCGATCAAGGCGTCGGTGTCAGCCATGGGTGTGTACTCCTGTACGTGTCTGGGTTGTCGGGGGTCAGTTGTCGGAGGTCAGTTGTCGGGGTTGGTCGGGGTGGCGGACGCGCCCGGGACGGGTGGTCGGTGCCCGGTGCGGCGAAGGGGGGTGCGGCCGGTGCGGCCTCCCCCGCCCGCCAGGAAGAGGACGAAGAGGACGAGGGAGCCCTTGAGCAGGTTCTGCGCGGCGGTGCTCCAGCCGACCAGGTTGACCAGGCCGTCCAGCAGGATGAAGAACAGTGCGCCGCCCCAGATGCCGACCGGCACCGCCCGGCCGCCGGAGATGAGCGTCCCGCCGATGACCACGACCGCGATCGAGTCCAGCAGGTAGCGGGTCCCCAGGTCGGGGGCGGGCGCGATGTAGGTGGCCAGCAGGGCTCCAGCGAGCCCGGCCAGCGCGCCGCTGGCCAGGTAGGTCGCGGCGAGCACCCGGGTGACGGGGATACCGGCCCGCTCGGCGGCGCGGGCGCTCTGGCCGATCGCGGTCAGCGACCGGCCGTACGTGGTTCCGCGCAGCAGCAGCACGATCAGCACGGTCAGCACCGCGACGGCGACGGCCGTCAGCGGCACGCCCGCCGGGCGCAGGTTGAGCAGCCGGCGCAGCCCTGAGTCGGGTACCGCGGTGAAGCCTTCGGCCATGACCAGCGTGCAGGACGAGGCCATCAGGCCGGTGGCCAGGGTGGCGATGATCGGCGGCATCGAGAGGCCGAGGATCGCCGTCGCACTGACGGTGGCCACCGCGAGGCCCGCCGCGATCCCGGCGAGGATGCCGAGCGTCACCGAGCCGGTGGTGGAGGCGGCCGCGACGGAGACGAACCCGGCCAGCGAGATGACCGGCCCCACCGACACGTCGATGTTGCCCGGCCCGGCGGTGACCACGAGCATCTGACCGACGCCGACGAGGACGAGGTACGGCGCCAGCGACAGCGCGAGGGAGACCGTCTGGCCGCCGCCCTGGCCGGAGACCGCCAGGATGACCAGCCAGACCAGCAGGGCCGCGAGGAATCCCCAGATCCAGGGGCGGGTGAAGAGCGCACGGAGGTTCATCGCAGCACCCTCCCGATCACGGCCCGGCCGGCGAGGACGGCCAGCACGATGCCGCCCTGGACGGCCGACTGCATGTTGGACGGCACGTTGAGCAGGCTGAGCGTGACGCTGACCAGGCCGAGGGTGACGCCACCGATGGCCACGCCCCACGGCACGGCGCTCCCACCGCGGAAGCTTCCGCCGCCGAGGATCACCGCGGCCACGGTGACCAGGGTGTAGCTGGAGGCCGACGAGACATCGCCGCCGCCGGTCTGCGAGGCCAGCAGCAGCCCGGACAGCACCCCGAGGACGCCCGCCACGGCGTAGACGGCCACCCGGGAGGTCAGCGGGCTCAGCCCGGCGCGCTCCAGCGCGGTGGTGTTGCTGCCCAGGGCGCGGATGCGCACGCCCACCGAGCTGCGCCCGGTCAGCAGGTACGTCAGCGCGGCGACCGCGATGATCGGCAGCAGCGGTGCGGGGAACCCGCTCGGCTGCCAGGCGCCGAACCGCGCCAGCCACTCGGGGGTGGTCCCGCCCGGGGTGGGCAGCAGGAACAGCCCCAGGCCCAGCCAGATGAACGAGGCGCCGAGCGTGGCGATCAGCGAGGGCACCCGGCGCAGGTGGATGAGCGCGCCCAGCACGGCGTACCCGGCCACCAGCGCCAGCAGCATCAGCGCTCCGACCAGGGGAGAGGTGACCAGCCGGGTGGCGGCGACGACGGTGACCAGGCCGACGAAGGAGCCGATCCCGAGGTCGATGTCGCCGACCGACATCAGCATCATCTGGGCCTGGGCCGCGAAGACCAGGGGCACGGTCGCGGACAGCACCAGCGTGAGCCCCGGGACGGTCAGCACCCCGGACTGGAGGGAGGCGCAGACCCCGATCATGGCGGCCAGGGCGATGGCGCTGACCGCGGCCGGTGCGGCTCTGTGCAGCCCGGCTCTGGTCGGCAGGGCCGACGTGAGGACATCAGTCATGGCGGTGTGCTCCGGCTGGGCTCCCGGCCGCCTGAGGGGCGGCCGTCGGGTGGGGGGCGGGCGGCGGCTCGGGCGCCGGGTGGGGGGCGGACTCGTCGAAGGAGACGGCGATGATCCGTTCTTCGGATATCTCGGCCCCGGCCAGTTCGGCGACGACCCGGCCGGCCCGGAAGACGTAGACCCGGTCGCAGTGCGCCATCTCGGCGTTCTCGCTGGAGTACCAGACGACGCTGCGCCCCTGGGCCGCCTCGGTTCGGATCAGGCTGTACAGGTCGGTCTTGGTGTGCACGTCGACGCCCCGGAAGGGGTCGTCCAGCAGCACCAGGTCGGCCGAGGAGGCGAAGGCGCGGGCGACGATCACCTTCTGCTGGTTGCCGCCGCTCAGCGCGGTCATCGCGGCGTCGGCGCCGCCCCGGATCGACAGCTTCCCGACCCAGTCCTGGACGACGGCGCGTTCCTCGGCGGTCCGGCGGAGCCCGTACCGGGCGAGGGAGCGCATGCCCGAGACGATGAGGTTGTCCGCGACGGTCCACAGCGGCAGGACGCCGGAGCGCTGCCGGTCGCCCGGGACGAACGCCCGGGTGCCGTGCACCTTGGTGTCGCGGCGTACCGGGTGCCAGAGGCGTTCGAGTACCTGCTGCTGGCCCTGCCCGGCCAGCCCGGCCAGGCCCACCACTTCGCCCTTGGCGACGCGCAGGCTGACGCCGTGCAGGCCGGGTCCGGTGGCGTCGCGCAGTTGGGCCACCACGGGGCCGTCGGCCGCGGGCGCCGCCCCGGTGGCCGGGCCCGCCCCCCGGGCCGCGCCGCGGGGTGCCACGTCGGCGCCCATGAGGGCCAGCACGTCGTCCTCGCGGAGTCCGGCCGCCGGGCGGTCCTCGGCGACGGCGCCGTCGCGCAGCACCGCGACCCGGTCGGCCACCGACAGCACCTCGCGGATGCGGTGCGAGATGAGCAGGACGGCGGTGCCGCGGGCGGTGAGGGTGCGGACGTACGCGTACAGCGACTGCGCGGCGTCCGGGCCGAGCGACTCGGTCGGCTCGTCGAGGATCAGCAGGTTCAGCGGATGGGCCAGGCCGGCCCGCGTGATCTCGACCATCTGCCGCTGGGCGAGCGTGAGGTCCTCGACCCGGTCGCGGGGTGACACGCCGTGGCCGGGGAACATCTCGTCCAGCCGCTGCCGCACCGCCTCGGCGGCGGCCCGCCGCGGGCGGGTCCGGGGCAGGCAGTGGCGCGAGGAGAGCCAGATGTTCTCCGCCACGGTGAGGTCGGGGCAGAGCGAGGTCTCCTGGTACGCCATCCGGACGGTGCGGAAGTCCTGTTCGCGGGGCCGGGTTCCGCCGGGGACCTGTCGGTCCAGGACGGTGACCGTGCCCTGGTCGCAGCCCTCCAGACCGGCGAGAACCCGCATGAGGGTGCTCTTGCCGGCGCCGTTGTGGCCGACCAGGCCGAGCACCTCGCCGGCGTGGACCGCGAGGTCCACCCCGTTGAGCGCGCGGGTGGGACCGTAGCTCTTGGTGACGCCGCGTGCGGCGACCACGGTCACGGCGCGGGGGTCCTGGTTCTTCCCCGGCGGGACGGCGGATGGTCCCGCCGGCAGCTTGTCGACGTGCATGCCTCGCTCCTGGTGTGGTCGTCCGGTCAGCCGGCGGTCGTCGGGACCGGGGGCTGCACCGGGGCGCCGCCGCTCTTCGAGGCCTCCACCTGCTTCTGGAACAGCTCGCGGGTCCACGGCCAGGCCGCGTACTGGTCGGGCTTGAGCACGGCGGCCCAGGCGTCGCGGTCCTTCTGCTCCACCAGGACGATCGGCAGGGTCATGTGCTGCGGGACGTCCTTGCCGTCCAGCAGGTCCAGTGCCGCCCACAGGGCGGCCACCGACTGGCCCGGGTCGGACATGACGGCGACCGAGCCGTTGTCGAGCTTGGTGTCCTTCCAGTAGTTGAGCGCGCGGCCGTTGGTCTCGAAGGTGACCGCCGGGACGGGCTTGCCGGCCGTGGTGAAGGCCTGGGCCACGCCGTAGCCGTCGCCGCAGCCGATGACGCCGTCCACCGTGGGCACGCTGGAGAGCACGCCGAGCACGGCCTTCTGCGCGGTCGCGCCGTCGCACATGCCGTTCACGGTCGCGGCGGTCTTGACGTCCGGGTACTTGGCGAGGATCTCCTCGGTGGCCTTGTGCATCTCGGCCTCGGGCTGGGAGCCCACCACACCGCGGCTGACGATGACGTTGCCCTTGCCGCCGATGCCGTCGAGGAGGGGCTTGGCCGCGTCGGTGGCCCAGTCGGTGAAGCTGTTCTGGATCACATGGGCGCACGGGGCGTCGATCGCGGAGTCGAAGACGACCACCTTGACGCCGGCGGTGCAGGCCTGCTGGATGACGGGCTTCAGCGCGGTGGGCGAGGCCGGGTCGATCAGCAGCGCGTCGGGCTTCTGCAGCAGCAGGCTCTTGATCTGGGCGATCTGTTCCGTCGCCGAGTTGTCGCCGGGCGCGTTGACGGTCTGGTACTTGCCGATCAGCCCGTCCGCCTGGGCCTGCTTGGCGGCGGTCTCGAACGAGGCGACCATGGTCTGCCGCCAGCCGTTGCCGATGAAGCCGTTGCTCAGGGCGATGAACGGCTTGCCCGGTCTCTTGGCGGATGTTCCGGCGTCGCCGCCGGCCGAGCCGGAGCCGGAGCCGGAGCCGCAGGCCGTGGCCAGGAGCGCGACGGCGGTGGCGAGCGAGGCCGCGGCTGCGGCACGACGGCGCGGGGAGGTCGAGGGGATGCGCATGGTGCCTCCTGGGAAGCAGGACCGCTGAGGGTGGGGGTGGGGCGGCGGTGGGGGTCAGTGCCCGGTTCCGACGCAGTGAGTAGTCATTACAGGCCTGTAATGACAGGTTGGCCAGAGGGTGGGAGCTAATGTGTTGTAGGTCACACTTGTGGCCGCAGTGGCGGAAAATCTCCCCGCTGGGGGATCTCTTGTTCCCTACCTGTCATGACAGCATCGATGCCGTGGCATGATTTGAGGACACAGTCGTACCGCCACCGAGGGGGATGGTCAGACCATGGCGCATCAGCGGTTGAACCGCGATTCCAGCGAGCCGCTCTGGATGCAGCTGATGACGGCGCTACGCGCCCAGATCGAGGCCGGCCGCCTGGCACCCGACCAACCCCTGCCCTCCGAGGCGGAGCTGACGGACCTCTACGGCGTCTCCCGCACCGTGGTCCGTGAGGCGCTGGGCGAACTCGTCCAGCAGCGGCTGATCTACAAGGTCAAAGGGCGCGGCGCATTCGTCGCCCCGCGCAAGACCGAGCTGCGGTTCGTCGGCTCCGTCTCCGGCTCCGCCGACGACCTGCGCGAGTCCGGACGCCGCGTCACCACCCAGACCATCCACCAGGAACTGGCCGAGGCCGACGAACGCGAGGCCGCACTGCTGCGCATCCCCATCGGCGAACAGGTGGTGAGGACGCGCCGGCTCCGGCGGGTGGACGGCCAGCCCTGGCTCCTGGTCGACACCACCCTGCCCGCCCGCCTGGTCCCCGGCCTGGAGAAGGCCGTCCTGGAGAACCAGTCGCTCTACGACGTGCTGCGCCGTCGCTACGGCATCGAACCCGACGGGGCCGACCGCTGGATCGAGGCCGTCTTCCCCAACGAGCAGGACGCGGCCGTCCTGGAGGTCTCCACCTCCACACCGCTGCTCGGCATCGAATCCGTGTCCTGGCTGCCCGACCGGACCCGCTTCGAGGCCTACTACGCCCTCCACCGCAGCGACCAGACCCGCTTCTACGTCGGCATCCGCTGACGGGCAGTCACTATTCGGCGGCCCCAGGGGATATGGCGAGGGTGGCGTCGATGTCCAGGGCCGGGCCGGGCGGTTCGCACCTGCCCGCGGGGGAGGCGGGTATCCCGCCGGGGGTCTCGTCGGCGTACGGCCGGGCGATCCCGCCCAGGCCGCCCTTTGACCGCAACCGGGTACGGTCCTGGGGACGGTCGTCAAACTCCCGCCTGCGTGGCGGTGTTGGGGCAACGCCGCCACGCCGCCCGCCCGGAGGGCGGACGGCGTGGGTTCGACGACAGGCCCCGGCGGCTAGCGGCGCAGCGGGCCCTCGCAGGTGTAGTCGGCGCTGCCGGCCTGGCCGGCGGGCCAGACGTCGACCTTGCCGAACCAGCAGTTCATGTCGGCCATGTTGTTGCTCGCGGCGCCGCCGCGGCCGAGGAGGAAGTGGTCGACGGTGTCGGCCATGTCCTTGCGGACCCGGCCGCTGTCGGCAGGGTTGCCGAGGTTGGCGGTGATGCGCCCGGTGCAGGTGAAGCGCATCTTGTTGTCCCAGTCGCCGTTGTCCTTGCAGACGGGGGCGTTCTGGGTGGCCCTGGCGAACGCTGTCTGCACTTCGGGGGCCAGGGCGGAGGCGAGCCGGCCGTTGGGGGTGTAGGTGGTGTCGGGGACGAACAGCTCGTCGGCGAGCGGCACCTCGGCGTCGAGGTAGGCCGTGTAGTCGCGCTGGAGGGCGGCGTCCCGGCCGAGGCGGTCCCGCCAGGCGTCGTAGCCGGTGCGGTCGTCGGCACGCAGCAGGCGGTACATCTCGGCGAGCTGGTCGGGGTGCCGCTCGCCGAGGAGGTTGAAGAAGGTCGCGGCGTAGGGGTAGGCGCGGAAGCCCTCGCCCGCCCAGGTGGCGTGCAGGATCTGGTCGACGGTCAGGCGGGGGGTGCCGGCCTGGTCGTCCCAGCCGACCTGGCGGACCATGTACTTGCGGGCCTTGACGCCGTCGTCGCGGGTGGCGCCGGCGAAGTACTCGGCGGTGCCCTCGTTCATCGCGAAGGTGGCGTCGCCGGGCCAGCGGGTGGTGTAGCCGGACTCGGGGATCGCCCAGCGGGCGTTGAGGTAGTGCGTGTACTCGTGCCGGAACAGCTCTTCGAGGCTGAAGTACGACTCGGCGGTGGTGCGCTGGTAGGTGTAGAAGGTGGACTGGTCCTCCATGAACATGCCGCCGTTGTTGACGTCGCCGATGCCGAACAGCAGGCTCTGGAAGGACTGGTAGTTGGTCTTGGTGTCGTAGAGCTGGACCGTGAGCGCCGGGTGGGTGTCGTCCGCGAGCGGCTGGTCGGTGCCGATGACGCGGAAGAACTGCGCCTTGACCTGCTTGGTGGCGTAGTAGAGCTGGTCGGCGGTGGCCCGGTCGAGGGCGGTGCGCACGATCAGGGTGCCGTTGTCGTACGTGTAGGTGTTGGGGAAGAGCTGCTTCTCGATGTCGGCGCGGCAGACGCCGTACTGGGCGCAGAGACCGAGGTCGTTGACCGGGCCGACGAGGTTGGCCCAGGGCCTGCTCATCCGGCCGAAGGTCGCGGCGGCGAGCTCCAGTTCGGGGCCGATCCGGCTGGTCAGCTCGGGCTTGAGGGCGCCGATCTGGGCGAAGCGACCGTACTCCAGCATGGCGTCGGCGGCGGCCCACTCGCTGGCGGTGCCCCTGAGGTGGGCGTAGCCGGCGAAGACCCGGAAGGTCTCGCGGTAGTCGGCGTCGGCGGCGACGGCGGCGCGGAAGAGGCCCTGCGGGTCGTCCGCGACATTGGAGATGCCCTGGAAGTTGATCTGGAGGGCGCCGAGGGCGGCCCAGTTCCAGCCGCTGTCGCCGATCGCCCTGCCACCGGGCGCGAACATCCGCAGGACCTGCTTGATCAGCGGGATCCGGGCCTGCCGCAACTGCGGGGTGGAGCCGGCCTGGAACAGCTCGCCCATGGTGTTGCCGTTGGTGGTGGTCGGCTCGAACACCCGCGGGTTGGCGGTGTAGGCGGCGATGGCGCGGTCGACGGCGGCCACGGTGACGGCGTCGCCGCCGTCGATCTCGGAGTGGCTGAAGTCGAAGTAGGCGACGCTGTGCAGGTAGTACCAGAGTTCCTGCTGGTTCAGGTTGTTGGCGCTGTCGAAGGACGGCGCCAGGGTGCTGATCCGGTCGGCGACGGCCCGCACGTGGGCGGGGGTCATCACCTTGGCGAGCTGGGGGTTCCAGGTGAGCAGCAGCGGCCGCAGGCAGGCCTCGTAGGTGTGGCCGCGGTCGGCGAGGAAGTCGGCCAGCGCGCTCGGGCCGAGCGCGGTGAACTCCTCGGGCGTGCAGGCGGCCTGCCGCGCGGCGACGCCGCGGGCGGCGGCCGGCGGAGCGGTGGCCGGTTCGCCGGGCTGGGGGCCGCCGGTGGTCGGCTGGAGCGCAGCGGTGCCGGGGAAGCCCTGCGGGCCGGACCGGACGGCGGCGCCCGGAGCGCCCTGGTGCGCCACCTGGTCGCCGGCGGTCGGCCGCGCGGTGGCGGAGGCCGCCTGGGTGGTGGCTGCCCCAAGGGGGCCGGCGACGGCCTGGGCGCTGTGCAGCAGCGGCACGGCGAGGGCGGTGGCCAGGGCGGCTGAGAGCAGGGTGTTGCGCACGGATGCGGTTGAGGGCACCGGATCTCCTCGATGGGGGTACGTGTGGGGGGTGGTGCGGGGGTGCTCGCCGGGGGAGGAGGGAGGCGGCGGGCGCCCCTGATACCGGGACTTGGGGTGGTGCCGGTATCGGGATACAGCGATGTCGACGTGGAGCCGGACCCGTACGGGGCCGCCGCGGAAGCGGATCGGATCGGCGGCCCCGTACGGGGGTTCGGTGGGGCTGCGGGGGAGGGCGTGGGGTCCGTGTCGTGGACCCCAAGCCCTGGCGCGGCCGAGGTGGGTGAGATGCGGTCAGGACCGGCCGGGCCGAGAGTCGAGTGCCAGGAGAATCACCGCTGTTGAGGGCAGCGAGGAGATTCCCGGCGACCCGGTCGGGTCACTGGGTGAGGGCGGCGGCCGGGTGGCCGCCCTGCATAACATAGTAATGTGACATGGCACTCGACAAGAGGGTGCAGCCCCGTTATTCATCCGTGTCCGAGCGGATCCCGGCCGTGTCGACCCCCGGTGGGAGGGGTGCCGTGGAAGGTCACGGAAGGGTTTCGAAGTGGCGCGGCGTCACACGGAGGCCTTGACGCGGTCCGGGGTGCGGCGTTTGCTGTGACCCGCTCGTTTAATTCTGTTTGTATCTGGTCTGTTATGTGTTTTTGAACGTTCAAATCGAAGGAGCGCGACATGGGCGCGATCGCTGGGGCGGCGGAGTACCTCCGGCAGTTCGACGAGCCCGTCGGCTACCTCGACTTCGCGCGCTTCGGGCCGGTGTCGGCCCGGGTGCGCGACGTCCTCGGCCGGGCCGCCACCGCGATCCACGGCCAGGGCTGGGAGGCGCTGGCCGGTCTCGACGCGGCGGGGGAGGAGGCGGCCCGGGCCGCCGCGGACCTGCTCGGCTGCGCGGCGCACGAGATCGCCTTCGTCAGCTCGACCTCGCACGGCATGTTCGCGGCGGCCCACGCGCTGCGGGGCCCCGGTACGGTGCTGGTCGGCCGGTCGGACTTCCCCGGCGCGGTCTACCCCTGGCTGCGCGCCGAGGGGAGCGGAGGCCTGACGGTCCGTCTGATCGACGGGCCGGTCACGGCGGACGCCGTCCGGGCCCACCTGGACGACCGGGTGCGGGCGGTCTCGGTCTGCGCGGTGGACGCCGCGACCGGCCACCGGGCGCCGCTGGCCGCGCTCAAGGAGCTGATCGGCCCGCGGCGCGTCCTGGTCGTCGACGCCGTCCAGGCCCTCGGCGCGGTCGGGATCGCCGCCGACGCCGCGGACATCCTCGCCTCCGGCGGCCAGAAGTGGCTGCGCGCGGGGTGGGGGGCGGCGCTCCTCCTGGTGCGCGACCGGGTGGCCGGCCTGCTCCGGCCCGGGCTCGGCGGCTGGTCGGGCGTGGTCGACCCGATCGACCGCGACGACCACCCGCGCCCGGCCCGGCCCGGCGCCGTCGCGCACACGCTCACCAACCCGGACGGCCCGGCCGTCGCCGCGCTCGGCGCGGCACTCGCGCTGGTCCGGGAGACCGGCGTCGAGCCGATCAACGCCCTGATCGGCGAGGCGCTCGACGGCCTGCTCGACGCCGCCCGGTCGGCCGGTGCCGAAACGGCCGGCGGTACGGGCAGCGGGATCGCCCGGTTCCGGCTGCCCGGAGCCGACCCGGCCGCGGTCCATCACGCACTGACCGGCGCCGGGCTCGCCACCACACTGCGCGGCGGCTGGATCCGGCTGTCGCCGCACGCCTCCAGCGGGCCGGAGGCGGCCGCCCGGCTGGCCGGGGCGCTGCACGCCCTACGGGCCTCCTGACCACTCCGGACCCCGGCCCGCCGGGAGCGTCCGCCACCCGGTCGGCCAAATCCCGTCCGGGTGCCCACAGGTGACGCCACCACATTTTCGAGAGGAATGCAATGTCACACCTTTCCCGTCGCGCCCTGCTGCGCGCCTCCGGAGCCGGCCTGCTCGGCCTGACGGCACTCCCCGCGCTCTCCGCCTGCTCCGGTTCCGGCTCGGCCCCGGGCGGGGACGCGGCCACCGGCACCGTCACCGTCTGGTCCTGGACCTCGGCGGCCGAGGCGTTGCGCGCCGTCGTCCCGGCCTTCGAGAAGGACAACCCGGGCATCAAGGTCGACGTCCAGGACATCGGCGAGCCGGCGATCTGGGACAAGATCACCGTCGGTCTGGCGGCCGGCGGCCAGGGCCTCGGCGACGTGCTCCACATCGGCTGCGACTACCTGCCGGGCTACCTGGAGAAGTTCCCCGGCGGCCTGGCCGACCTCTCGGCCCTCGGCGCCGACGCGCACAAGGAAGCGTTCGCCCAGGGGCTCTGGCCGGTGGTCAGCGGCAAGGACGGGCACGCCTACGCACTGCCGTGGGAGGTCAACCCGTTCGGCTTCTTCTACCGCAAGGACCTGTTCGACAAGGCCGGCCTCGACCCGGAGTCCTTCCGGACCTGGGACGACGTGATCGCCGCCGCCGGCCCCTTCAAGGCGGCCAACCCGGGTGTCGCCCTGATCGGCCTCAACAAGCCGGGCACCCCCGACGCCGACCCCAACTTCCTGCAGGCGCTGATGCAGCTCCAGGGCGCGTTCTACTTCGACCTCAAGGGTGCCATCACCATGGGCTCCCCCGAGGCGGTCCGGGCCCTGACCGTCATCAGGAGCCTCGACCAGGCCGGGCTGGTCGCGGACTCCTCCGGCGACCACGGCTGGTCCAACCTGGTGAAGGCGGGAAAGGTCGCCGCCGCCCCGCTGGCAGCCTGGGCCGCGCACTACCTGGAGACCAAGTTCCCGGACCAGAGCGGCAACTGGCGCCTCGCCCGGCCCGCGGCCGTCACCGCCGGCGGCAAGCGTGCCGCCATCGTGAACTCCACCCACCTCGCCGTCTCGGCCACCAGCCCCCGCCGCGTCGCCGCCTGGAAGTTCGTCGAGTACGCCCTGACCAGGCCCGCCTCGGTGAACGCCATGTTCACCGCCGGCGGCGTCTTCCCCGCCCTGACGGCGGCCCACACGGACCCGATGTACGCCGCGCCCAGCGCCTTCTACGGCGGCCAGCCCGTCCTGAAGACCTTCGCCGACCTGCTCGCCGAGGGCGCGGACGCCACCAACTACTCCGGCGACTACGCCCGCGCGCTCAAGCTCGCCGGCGACGCGCAGGTGAAGGTCTTCCTCAAGGGCGCCGACCCGGCGGCCGTCCTCAAGGACGCCGCCAAGCAGCTCGCCCAGCAGACCGGGCGCACGATCGCATGACCGCCACCGCCCGACCCGCCGCCCCGGCCCCGGCCGTGGCGGCGGCGCCCCGCCGCCGGGCGGCCGTGCTCCGCCGCCGGGCCCTGCCCTACCTGCTGCTCGCCCCGGCCCTGATCACCTTCACGGTGTTCAAGGCCTACCCGATCATCTCCTCCCTGCTGCTCTCGCTGACCACCGGCTCCGGCGCCGCCACCCACAACGCCGGCCTCGCCAACTACCGCCGGCTGCTGAACGATCCGCTGTTCTGGACGGCCTTGCGCAACACCGGCGAGATCCTCGTCGTGCAGGTCCCGCTGATGCTCCTGCTGGCCCTCGGCCTGGCCGTCGGCATCAACTCGGCCGTCGTCCGCTGGCGCGCCGTCTGGCGGCTCGGCGTCTTCATGCCGGCCGTCACCGGGCTGGTCGCCACCGGTGTGATGTTCGCCTTCCTGCTGAACACCGACCACGGCGCGGTGAACTGGCTCCTCGACGCCGTCGGCCTGCCCGCGGTCGACTGGCTCGGCAGCCCGTTCTGGTCGCGGATGTCCGTCGTCCTCGTCCTGACCTGGCACTACACCGGCTACAACGCCGTCATCTACCTGGCCGGCCTGCAGGGCATCCCCAAGGAGCTCTACGAGGCCGCGATGATGGACGGCGCCGGACCGCTGCGCCGCTTCCGGTCGATCACCGTGCCGGCCCTGCGCCCCGTCCTGCTCTTCACGGTGGTGCTCTCGACCATCGGCACGCTGCAACTCTTCGACGAGCCCTACGTGCTGACCCACGGCGGACCGGACAACGCCACCCTGACCGTCTCGATGTACCTGTACGTCAACGGTTTCCGCTACTTCGACTTCGGCTACGCCTCCGCCATCGCCTACGCGCTCACGCTGCTCGTATCGGTGCTCGGAGTAGTCCAGATGCGCCTGATGGGAGAGCGCGAATGAGCACCAGGTCCGCGCGGCCGCGCGGTTGGCCCCTGACCCTCGTCCTGGCCGGTGTCACCGGGCTCTCGGTCGGCCCGTTCTACTGGCTGGTGGTGTCCGCCACCCAGAAGGACGGCGACATCTTCGACTGGCCGCCCAGACTGCTGCCCGGCGGCAGCCTCGGCGACAACCTCGACCACCTCCAGGCCAAGATCGGCCTGCTTCGCGTGGTCGGCAACTCGCTGCTCGTGGCCGGGCTGCAGACGGCGGGGGCACTGGTCGTCGCGCTGCTGGCCGGCTACGCCTTCGCCAAGTTCCGGTTCCGGGGCCGTACCGTGCTGTTCGCCCTGCTGCTGTCGACCCTGGTCGTGCCGGAGCAGGTGATGCTGGTGCCGCTGTTCAAGATGATGATGTCCTTCGGCCTGCTCGACAGCTACCAGGCCATGGTCCTGCCGGGCCTCTGTGTGCCGTTCGCGATCTTCCTGATGCGGCAGGCGCTGAGCGGGATGCCGGACGAACTCCTGGACGCCGCGCGGGTCGACGGCGCGGGGGAGTTCCGGGTGCTGTGGAGCGTGGTCGTCCCGGTCATGCGCCCGGTGCTGGCCGCCCTGTCGATCTTCCTCTTCCTGGGCTCGTGGAACCAGTTCGTCTGGCCGCTGATCGCGCTGCGCAGCCCCGAGATGCACACCCTGCCGGTGGCCCTCGCCACGCTCCACGGCAACGAGAGCAACACCGACTACGGCGCGATCCTCGCCGGGACCGCGCTGTCCACCCTGCCGATGATGGTCCTCTTCCTGGTCCTCCAGCGGCAGTTCATCTCCGGCCTGCTGGCCGGCGCCACGAAAGGCTGACCATGGAGGAAACCGTGGAGGAGACCGTGGAAGAGATCTGGGAGCCGCACGCCCCCACCGCGTCCGGCCGTCCCCGGCCGCTGACCGTCGAGGGCCTGGACCTCCTGGTCACCGGCACCGCGACGGCGCGCACGACGGACGAGGGGGTCGTCGAGGTCACCGCGGACGGCGAGGGCGAGGTACGGATCGAGTGGCGCCTCCCGTGCGTCGACGCGACCGCCTTCTGGACCCCCGACCCCAAGGGCACCGGCTGGCTGCCGGCCGCCTGGAGCGCCCCCCGCCGGGTGACCCTGGCGCGCGGCGCCCCGGTCGCCGCCCTGGTCGGCACCGGCGACATCGCGATCTGCGCCTTCGCCGCCGACCGCCCCGACGTCCTGGCCGGGGCCGGAGTCCTGGAGGAGACCGGCGAGTTCCGCTTCTGGGTGCAGGCGGCCGGGCGGCTGACCGTCCGGATCGACACCTCCCGCCGGCACTTCGCCCGCTGCCTGGCCGCCATCGCCGGCTGGTGGTGGGCCGACCGCGAGGCGTCCGTCCCCGAGGCCGCCCGGCTGCCCGCCTACTCGACCTGGTACTCGCTGCACCAGGACATCAGCCCCGAGGCGGTGGAGACCCAGGCCGCGCTCGGCAAGGAGCTCGGGCTGGACAGCATCATCGTCGACGACGGCTGGATGACCGCCGACCGCACCCGGGGCTACGGCCACTGCGGCGACTGGGAACCGGTCTCGCTGCCCGACACCGCCGCCCACGTCCGGCGCGTCCACGACCTCGGGGTGCGGTACCTGCTCTGGTACGCCCTGCCGTTCATCGGCCGGGACAGTGCCGCCTGGGAGCGGCTCGGCCGGTACGCGCTCGCCGACGCCGCCCACATGGGCGCGATCGTCGCCGACCCGCGCTACCCGGTGGTGCGCGAGCACCTCACCGAGCGGCTCGCCCGGGCCGTGGAGGAGTGGGGGATGGACGGGCTGAAGATCGACTTCGTGGACTGGTTCGGCGTCGAGAACCCACCAGCCGCCGGCCCGGAGGCGGACTGCGGGACGGTCGCCGAAGGCCTCGAACTGCTCCTCGCCGAGATCCGCCGGCGGATCACCGCCGTCCGGCCGCAGGCCATGATCGAGTTCCGGCAGCCGTACGTCAGCCCCGGCCTCTGGCCCTACGTCACGATGATCCGGGCCACCGACTGCCCGCTCAGCCCGGCCGAGAACCGGCAGCGCACCATCGACACCCGGCTGGTGGCCGGCCCGATCGCGGTCCACGCCGACATGCTCATGTGGCACCCGGCCGAACCCCCCGAGCAGATCGCCTGCCACCTCATCAACGTGCTGTTCTCCGTGCCGCAGATCTCGGTGGACCTGGCGGTCCAGACCCCGGAGCAGCGGGAGGCGATCGCCTTCTGGCTCGGCGTCTTCCGCGAGCACCTGGGGACGCTGCAACTCGGCGAACTGCGCCCGGCCCGGCCCGACCTGGGCTACCCCCTGGTGACCGCCGTCGGCGGCGACACCGTGGCGGTCGCGCGCTACGCCCCGTGGCCCGTCCGGATCGGCTCGGATCCGTGGCGCACCCTCCTGGTCGCGAACGCGGACGCGGACCCGGAGGTCCGACTGGTCGGCGGCGGGGGACTGGCGGAGGCCGTCGTCCACGACGCTCGCGGACGGCAGGTCCGGCAGGGCACCATCGACCTGGCCGGCGGTGCGGTCGTCCCCGTGCCGCGCGGGGGGCTGCTGACCCTGCGCCGGGCGGAGCCGGGCCGAGGGTGAGGCCGCCGTCCACCGGTCACCACTGATGAGCCCGATCCAGCCAGCGGAGAGCAGATGAGCCAGGGACCACGTCGGCCGCGGGGCGGCGCCACCACCATCGAGGACGTCGCCCGCGCGGTCGGCGTGTCCCGGCAGACCGTCTCCAATGCCCTCAACGCGCCGCACCGGGTCCGCCCGGACACCCTGGAGCGGGTGACCGCGGCGATCGAGCGGCTCGGCTACCGGCCGGACCAGTCGGCCCGGTCGCTGCGCACCGGCGCCCGGCGCACCCTCGGCTACCTCGCGCCGACGGACGACCCGTTCGACCCCAATCCGCTGATGGCGGGTTTTCTGGAGGCCCTGGTCGACGCGGCCGGGGCCGAGGGGTACCGGGTGCTGCTCTTCCGGCCGCCGCCCGGTACGGCGGACCCGCGGCCGACGATCGACGAGGTGGTCGCCGCCCGGCAGGTGGACGGGCTCGTCCTGGCGGACGTGCTCCACGACGATCCGCGGGTCGGCCACGTCGCCGCGGCGGGGATCCCGTTCGCGGCCTTCGGCCGGATCGGCGAGGGCGGTCCGCGGCACTGGGTCGACATCGACAACGGGGCGGCGATGGCGGAGGTCGTCCGGCACCTGGCGGAGCGCGGCCACCGGCGGATCGGCTTCGCCGGGCCCCCGGCGGGCCTGCCCTGGATGGCGGCGCGGCGGGAGGGCTTCCGGGCGGAGGCGGTCCGGCAGGGGCTGGAGGTCTCCGAGCCGGTGGCGCCGGCGGCCGTCGGGGAGATCAGGGCGCTGCTGCGGGGGCCGGACCGGCCGACGGCGGTCGCGGCCGGCAGCGACCTGCTGGCGCTGGACGTCTACGAGGCGATCCGGGCCGAAGGCCTGGTCGTCGGCCGTGATGTCGCGGTGGTCGGGTTCTACGACACCCCGATCTGCCGGCACCTGCATCCCGCGCTGACGTCCGTCCGGCTGCCGCTGCGGGCCATCGCCTCGGCGCTGGTCCGGCTGCTGCTGGCCCAGCTCCGCGGCGAACCGCAGCCGGAGGCCGGGCTGTTGCTGCCGACCGAGCTCGTCGTGCGCGACAGCTCCCGGTGACCGGCCGGCCGAGCCGGCGGTGCCGCCCGGCCCTGCGGCCGGTGGGCCGGGCGAGGTCAGGACGCGGGGACGACGATCAGCTCGCCGACGAGGCGGGCGGCGGCCTCGCGGTCCTCGTCGGGCAGGGCGTCGTCGGTGACCAGGACGTCGATCTGGTCCAGCGTGGCGAACGAGGCGAGGCCGACGGCGTTCCACTTGGTGTGGTCGGCGGCGACCACGACCCGGCGGGCCGACTGGAGGAAGGTGCGGTTGGTCTCCGCCTCGGCGAGGTTCGGCGTGGTCAGTCCCGTGGCCGGCGAGAGGCCGTGGCAGCCGAGGATGAGCACATTGACGTGCAGGGACCGGATGGCCTGGTCCGCCACCGGGCCGACCAGGCCGTCCGACGGGGTGCGGACGCCGCCGGTGCGGATGACCGCGGCGGAGGGCGGGGTGCCGTCCTCCGCGGGCTGTTCGAGCACGTCGGCGATCCGCAGCGAGTTGGTGACGACGGTCAGGCCCTCGACCGCGCGCAGGTGGCGGGCCACCGCGTGGGTGGTGGTGCCGGCCGCCAGGCCGACCGCCGAGCCGGGCGGCACCAGCCCGGCGGCGGCCCGCGCGATCGCCTCCTTGGCGGGCAGCTGCCAGGACGCCTTCGTCTCGAACCCCGGCTCGCCGCTGAGCGGGGCGTCCACCTTCACGGCGCCGCCGTGGACCTTGTGGATCAGACCCCGGCGGGCGAGCGCGTCCAGATCCCGGCGGACGGTCATGTCGGAGACGCCGAGGTCCCGGACGAGTTCGGTGACCCGGACGCCGCCTTGCGCGCGGACCAGGTCGAGGATCTGGACGCGCCGCTGTCCGGCGAGCGGTTGGGCACTGTCGCGCATCGGGCGGCCTCCTGGCGGCGCGGTGATCGGTGAAGAGTGATCGATGAAGGTGGTCAACGCCATGATGGCAGGTCGTGGCGGGGCGCGCCCACCAATTCTGTTGCGTTTTGTTGGATGTTGTTTGATTATGATGTTGCCTGGCCGGGCCCACCGGCCGGCCGCCGGAACGCCTTCGGGAGGAAGACATGGCCAGGACCGTGACCGAGCCGACGGCGCCGCCGTCGGCGGCGGGGACGGAGAGGACGGTGACCAGGCTGGCGGACGGCCGGGAACTCGTCTACTTCCACACCGGGGCCGCCCCCCGCCCGGCCACCGACCGGCGCCCGCTGGAACCCGCGGCCGACCGCCCCGAGGTGCGCCTCGACCCGGCCACCGGCGACTGGGTCACCATCGCCGCGCACCGCCAGGTCCGCACCTACCGGCCGCCGGCCGACGAATGCCCGCTCTGCCCGTCCCGGGACGGGCGGCTCAGCGAGATCCCCGCCGGGGACTACCAGGTCGCCGTCTTCGAGAACCGCTTCCCCTCGCTCGCCGGAGCGCCCGGCGCGCCGTCCGCCGATGCCACCGATCCCGCCGAGGGCGGGCTGCACACCGCCCGGCCCGGCTCCGGCCGGTGCGAGGTGGTCTGCTTCACCGCCGACCACGGAGCCTCCTTCGCCGACCTCGACGAGGCCGGTGCGCGGCTGGTGCTGGACGCCTGGACCGACCGCACCGCCGAACTCTCCGCCCGGCCCGGCGTCGCGCAGGTGTACTGCTTCGAGAACCGCGGCACCGAGATCGGCGTCACCCTCGCCCACCCGCACGGCCAGATCTACGCGCTGCCCTTCACCACCCCCCGCACCGCCCGGATGGCCGGACAGGCCGGCCGCCACCGCGCCGCCACCGGCCGCAACCTCTTCGAGGACCTGCTCGCCGCCGAACGCGCCACCCCCGAACGGCTGGTGCTCACCGGAACGCACTGGACGGCCTTCGTCCCGTTCGCCGCCCGCTGGCCCTACGAGGTCCACCTCTACCCCCACCGCCGCGTCCCGGACCTCACCCGCCTCACCGAGGACGAACGCGCCGAGTTCCCCGGGCTCTACCTCGAACTGCTGCGCCGCTTCGACCGGCTCTTCGGCACCCCGGAGGCCCCCGTGCGCACGCCCTACATCTCCGCCTGGCACCAGGCGCCGCGCGAGGGCGGCGCCGAACTCGCCCTGCACCTGGAGCTGTTCACCATCCGGCGGGCCGCCGACAAGCTCAAGTACCTGGCCGGGGTCGAGTCCGGCATGGACGCCTTCGTCAACGACATCGCCCCGGAGGCGGCCGCCCGGCGGCTGCGGGAGGTCGCCTCGTGACCGGGCCCGCGAGCAGCGCCACCACCCCGTTCCTCCACCCGGGAGAGCAGACACCATGACCACCTTCCACGAGCTCTTCGGCCACGCCCCGACCGGGGAGTGGGCGGCACCGGGCCGGGTGAACCTGATCGGTGAACACACCGACTACAACCTCGGGTTCGTCCTGCCGATCGCCCTGCCGCAGACCGTCCGCGCCCGGGCCCGCCGACGCGACGACGGCCGGCTGCGGCTCTACAGCGCCCAGGGCGACGGCCGGGTCGCCGAGCTGGCCGTCGCCGACCTCGCCCCCGGCACGGTGGCGGGCTGGGCGGGCTATCCCGCCGCCGTGGTCTGGGCCCTGCGGCAGGCCGGCCACCCGGTCGGCGGCGCCGACCTGCTCCTCGACAGCGACGTGCCGACCGGCGCGGGCCTCTCCTCCTCCGCCGCGCTGGAGTGCGCGGTCGCCTCCGCCTACAACGACCTGTACGGCCTCGGCCTCGCCGCACAGGACCTCGCGGTCGTCGCACAGCAGGCCGAGAACCGGTTCGTCGGCGTGCCCTGCGGCGTGATGGACCAGATGGCGTCGATGTGCGGCCGCGCGGGAACCGCGCTCCACCTGGACGCCCGCGACCTGTCCATCCGGCACGTGCCGTTCGACCTGGCGAGCGCGGGCCTGCGGCTGCTGGTCATCGACACCCGGACCAGGCACGACCTCGCCGACGGTGCGTACGCGGCGCTGCGCGCCGGCTGCGAGCGGGCCGCGGCGCTGCTCGACCTGCCCGCCCTGCGCGACGTTCCGCCGTCCGGCCTCGATCCCGCGCTCGGCCGGCTGCCCGCCGAACTGCGGCCGCTGGTACGGCACGTGGTGACCGAGAACGAGCGGGTGCGCCGGGCCGTCGCCCTGCTCGACGCCGGTGACCCGGCCGGGCTCGGGCCGGTCCTCACCGCCGGGCACGCCTCGCTGCGCGACGACTACCGGGTCTCCTGCCCGGAGACGGACCTGGCGGTCGAGGCCGCCCTGTCCGCCGGGGCGCTCGGCGCCCGGATGACCGGCGGCGGCTTCGGCGGCTCGGCGATCGCCCTGGTGGCCGTGGGCGCCGCCGACGAGACGGCGGCCGCGGTGGCGGCGGCCTTCCGGCGGGCCGGGTACCCCGAGCCGGGCCTCGTCCACGCGATCGCGTCCGCCGGGGCCCGTCGGGTGTCCTGACGGACCCCGGCAGGGGGGCGGCCGGTCCGCGTGTTCCGTCCCCGCCCCGCTGACCGGGCGTCACGACTCCAGGACGGAGAGCGGTTCGGGGAGCGCGCTCTCGGCGCACGGGATGACGGTCCTGATGATCTCCATGGTCCGCTCGGTGAGGTCGGCCCGGTTGCCGAGCACCCAGGAGATGTGCTGGGCGCCGAAGAAGGCGGAGACCAGCACCTTGGCGAGGACGGCGGGCGTGGTCGAGCGGGCGAGCTCGCCGCGCTCGGCCCCGTGCTCCAGCCAGGAGCAGATCAGCGCGGTGTAACCCTGGTAGGGCAGCGGGAGTTCGGCCTCGATCGCCGCCCGCTCGATCTGCAGCCGGGCGCCGGCCTGCATCACGGTGTCGTCGCGCAGGGCCGCCGCCGTGCGCAGCAGCAGTTCGGCGACGGAGGCGATCGGCGGCAGGCCGAGCTGCTCCACCCGGCCCGCGATGGCCGCGATGCGGCGGTAGAACTCGTCGGCGATGCTGAGGGCGAGGGCTTCCTTGTTGGCGTAGTGGAAGTACACCGCGCCCTTCGTCATCCCGGACAGCTGGGCGACGTCGAGGATGGTGACGGCGGGGAAGCCGTTCTCGGCGAAGGCCTGGGCGGCGGCGTGCAGGATCCGCTCCTGGGTGCGGACGGCCCGTTCCTGTTTGAGTTCCTTGCCCCGGGCCGTCTGCGGCGGGGTGGTGGTGGGCCCGGGGAGGCGTTGTCCCTGCGGCGCTCTCATGATCGGCCTCTCTCGGACGCGGTGGACGGGGGTGCGGCGGACGCTGGTGCCACACGACGTAACAGTGAACGGCCGGCCCTTGAAACAAACCTTCGTAAAGGTAGATTTGAGAGCGCTGGCGGGCCGGGCCCGTAAGGGCTCGCCCACGACCTCTGGGGGGAGAACATGCGGCAATACCATGTGCGACGTGCGGTCCGGAGAACGGTGACGCGGCGGGTGACCCGGCGGCCGGGACCGTGACGGCCGCCCCGGTCCTGGCCGGCCCCACCCTGCCAGGAGCCCGACTGACGTTCGACCGGACGATACCCCGGCACCTCGTCCACCGTGCGGCCGTCGCCGAGGTGTTCGTGACGGACGCGGTCGCGCTCGGCGGCGACCGCTTCCTGGTCGGCGCGCAGTGGCCGAGGGACCACGCGCTCTACCACCCGGACCCGCAGGGGGTGAGTGATCCGCTGCTCTTCGCGGAGACCATCCGTCAGGCGCTGGTCTGTCTCGCGCACTGGCACTACGGAGTGCCGCTGACCCACCGGTTCGTGGGCAGCGACATGGACTTCGAGATCACCGACCCCGGGGCGCTGCGGGTCGGCGCGGAGCCGCTGCGGGCCGAACTCCTGGCGCGGTGGCACTGGGTGGACAACCGGCCGCCGCGACGGTTCGGGATGCGGCTGGAGGTGGTGCTCAGCATCGCGGGCCGCGAGTGCGGCCGTGGCGGTCTGCGGGTCGTCGCCCTCGACGAGCGGACCTACCGGGTGCTGCGCGGGCGCCGCTCCGAGGCCGGTCCCGGCCCGGCCGGGCCGGTTGCCGGGGGGACCGTCGCGCCGGAGGCGGCGCGCCGGAGGGTCCGGCCGTGGCGGGTGGGCAGGCTGCGGGGCAAGGACAGTGTGCTCGTCCCGGGCCCGTCGCCGCGCGAGTGGCGGATGCTGGTCGACCTCGACCACGCCATCCTCTTCGACCACCCCACCGACCATGTGCCGCTGATGGCCCTGCTGGAGGGCGTCCGGCAGTTGGGGCACCTGCTGGTCCACGACCCCGCGGCGGGACCGCCCGTCGTCGGCCCGCGGGCCCTTGGCCCGCAGGTCCTCCTCGCCCTGACGACACGCTGTCTGGCCTTCGCGGAGCTGGACGAGCCCCTTCTCCTCGCGGTGCGGGGCGGGGTGACGAGGGCGTCCGGCCGGGGGCGGCTGGCGATCGACGTGCTCCAGGGAAACACGGTGCTCATGACATCGGAGACGGGCTGGGGCGGGGCCGGTCCGGGTGATGCGATGGCGAACCATGGACTCCGACCTCCCTTTTTCGTGACCGCCGACAGGCACCCTTAGAAATACCGTCGGGAAGGAATGGGAGCAACGGGATCATCCTTTCCTTGAAGATCCCTTTACCGTGAGCCGGGGTGCCGGCCGCACTTCGGGGCGTTCCCGGGTGGGGGCCGGCCGCCGGTCCGGTTCGGTGGCCGGTGGCCGGAGTGACAACTGACTGATCGTCATAATTCCTTGCAGGTAGGGGAAGTGTGGCCATCAGTGCGCGCCGGTCCGGCCGGGACCGGCGGTCGGGCGGTGGCGTGGTCCGGCCCGCACGGCCGCACCACCGGCCGTGCGGGCCCGGTGAATCGTCCTTCACCAAACCTTCCATCGTCGTTCTCCTCCCGCGGCGCCGGCCGTCGCCCCGTCGAACCGCGCGTCCCTCGTTCCGCGTCCACTCTCCCGCCCGCGCCCCCCGCTCCGTACCGGAGGAACCGCATGGCCGTCCCAGAGCCCACCCGGCTGGTGTTCAGCGACGTCGACGAGACGCTGCTCACCCGCAAGAGCCTGTTCGACTTCCTGGACTACTACTTCACCCGCCGCTACGGTGCCGCCGGTGCGCGGCACGTCGACCAGACGCGCCGCTGCCTGACGGCCCTGGCGGCGGCCGGCGCCCCGCGGGAGCGCGGAAACCTGGCCTACTACCGGGCGTGGGAGGGTCAGCGCGAAGCCTCGGTCGCCGAGTCGGCGCGGCGCTGGTTCGTCGCGGCCAGCGCCGAGAAGGGCTTCTACCGGGCGCGGACCCGCGCCGAACTGCGGCGGCACCAGGCCGAGGGCGGCCTCCTGGTGCTGGTGTCGGGCGGGTTCCCGGCCCTCCTGGAGCCCGTCGCCGCGGACATCGGCGCGCGGCACCTGGTGTGCACCAATCCCGAGGTCCGCGAAGGCCGTTACACCGGCGGGGTGGTCGGCGACCCGGTCATCGGCGCGGGCAAGGGGGCCGCCGTGCGCCACCTCATCGGCGCCTACCCGCACCTCGGGCCGCAGGAGTGCTACGGCTACGGCGACCACGTCTCCGACCTGCCGATGCTGGCCGAGGTCGGCCACCCGGTGGTGGTGGGCGCGGACCCGGCCCTGCTGGCCGCGCTGCCCGGTGCGCGGGTCCTGCCGGACTGACGCCCGCGGCCGGTCAGGCCGCGGGCGGCAGGACGAGCCGCCAGATCTCCTGGACCTGTGCGGGGAAGGTGTCCAGCCGGCACGCGGAGGTGGCGGTGTAGTAGGTGCCGAAGACGGAGGCGATCACGAACCCGCTGAGCGCCGAGGGTTCGTGACCGTCCTCCAGTTCGCCGAGCCGCTGGGCATCCCGGACCAGACGGGTCATCACCAGGGACAGGTCCGTGATCACGTCCGGGGTCTGGCTGCGGGACTGGGCCTCCTCGACGACCAGGTGGAGCCCGGCCCGGAAGCGCAGACAGGTGTGGAGCAGACCGACGAGGCCGAAGGTGATCTGACGCAGCACCCCGAGCGGGTGCCGGTCGGATTCCTCGACCTGGTCGAGGACGCCGCGCCAGGCATGGTCGAAGGGGGCGGTGAGCGCCGCAGCGAGTTTCTCCTTCGAGGAGAAGTGCGCGTACAGCGCGCCTTTGGTCATTCCCGTCCGGACCGCTATGCGTTGCAGGTTCGCTCCGGCGTACCCGTGCCGGACGAACTCGTCGGCAGAGGCGTCGAGGAGCAGCTCATGCGTCCTCCACGCCCGTTCCTGCTTGATCACGATGCCTCTCAGCCGTTGTCGGCGAACGTGGCCGGCGAAACGCCGGAACCGTCTTCTGTGAATCTTTTACCGCGGGCGGGTCCGGCAACAAGGGCGGTGCGGCGGGCGGTGGACGATTGAGCCATCTTCGGCCGGTCGCCGGAGCGGTGTGCGGCGGCCGTGCGCGGTCGCGGGCGCCGTGTGCGCGGGCGTGTGCGCAGGTCGGGGCGGGAGGTTGCAAAGTCGTCGACCGCTCCGTCAAAACTGACGTTCGAGAAGGTATTTTTGTCTGCGGTCGATCGCGCAGACGCATCATCGGTGCACCATACAAGGGGGAGTGAACGTCACATGCGGTCAGACGACATTCAGGACGTGGCGCCGGCCGGAAGACCCCTCCTACAGACGTTCATGGAGGAGGTCTTCGACTCGCTGCACCGTGCCGATCAGCGTCGCTGGGCCCGGGCGTACCTGGGCGGGCTGCTCAGCGTCCCCGGCAAGAAGACGCTGCAGCAGCTGGCGCGGACGGTCGCGCCGACCTCGGCCGCCGTCCACGGGCTGCAGCAGTTCATCAACGCCAGCCCGTGGGACTGGGGGCCGGTGCGCCAGGCACTGGCCCGGACGGTGGCCGAGAGCGCGGTGCCGCGCGCCTGGAGCGTGGCGGAACTGACCATCCCCAAGCGCGGCGACCACTCGGTGGGGGTCCACCGGCGCTTCGACGCGGCATCCGGACGAACCGTCAACTGCCAGCAGGCGAGCGGCTCCTTCCTGGTCACGGACACCCACTGCGTCTCGGTGGACTGGCGGCTGCTGCTCTGCGAGGCCTGGTGCGAGGACGAGCGGCGCCGCCGGCGGGCCCGGATCCCGGACGGGGTCGCGGCCCGGCCCTCCTGGACCCACGTCCTGGACTTCGCGACCGCGGTCGCCGCCCACCCCCGGCTGGCCTCCGTGCCCTGGGTGCTGGACCTGCGGCACGAGCCCGACATCGCACCGGTGGCCGCCGGACTCGCCCAGCTGGGCATGGACTTCGTCTGCGAGGTGGGCCCCGGGCAGCCGGTGCGGCCCCCCGCCCGCACACCGTCCCCGCCGGTGGGGATCGGGGCGCTGATGGCGCGCAGCCAGACCCGCCAGCCGCATCTGGTGGTCCGTCAGTTGCCGTCCGGCCGGCCCGAACCGTTCACCGTCCACTCGGGGCTGGTCCGGCTGCCCCGGACGGAGGCCTCCGGCGCCGCGCCCCGGCGCACCTACCGGGTGCTGGTCAGGCCCGCCCCGAGCGGGCAGCACCCCGCCCGGTACTGGATCACCAGCCTGACCGAACGCCGGGTGGAGGACGTGCTGGCGCTCGCCCGGGCCGTCCCGGCGGCCGAGCGCGCCATGGCCGACCTGGCGGAGAACTTCGGGGTCCTGGACTTCGAGGGCCGCTCCTACCCGGGCTGGCACCACCACATGACGATGGCCTCGGCGGCCGCCGCCTACAGCCGGCTGCACACCGGCCCCGCCGGCGCGCGGGCCCCGCTCACCGCCCGGGTGCCCGCGCACCGGGCGGCCGGGCCGGAGCGCCGCTCCGCCTGACCGCCGGCCGGGCTCCGCGGGCGCCGGCCGGGGCCCGCGGAGCCCTGCGACTTCCGGAGGTCGCGCTTGTCCGGAGGCGGCCGCGCGCCCGAGAATGGAACCGGCGCGGGAATCCCCGGAGCCGTTTTCCGGAAAGGCCGCGGAAATCGCGGGCCGCCCCGCCGCAATTCCCTGTTCCGTTCGGTGACACCGGTACGCCTTGGCGCTGCCGGTCCGCTGTGCCTGCATTGTGCCTGCGTTGTGCCGGGTCGCATACCGGTAATCGCCGAAATCAAGCGAAGGATCGAGGATGACTGTCGCGAATTCAGCTCCGGCCGAGGGGCGACTGCTCCGGGCCGGTTATTCGGACGAGACCCGGGAATGGCTGGCGCGGGTGGAGAAGATCGCCCCGCTGGTCGAGGAGAACCGCGAGCGCGGCGACCGGGAGCGGGTCACCCCGCGCCCGGTCTTCGAGGCGCTGCGCGACGCCGGGATCCCGCGGATGTGGGTGTCACGGCAGCTCGGCGGCGGGCAGGTGAGCATCGAGACGGGTTCGGCGGTGATCCAGGCCCTGGCGCAGCTGGACCCGTCCGTCGCCTGGCAGATGGGCGTCCAGGGTGCCATCGGCCGGCTCTCGGACTACCTCCCCGAGCCCACCGCGCGCCGCCTGTTCGAGGAGCACACCGGTTTGGTGGTCGGCGGCGTCAACCCGTCCGGATTCGCCGAGGCCACCGACGGCGGCTTCACCCTCAACGGCGAATGGGCGTTCGCCAGCGGGTCCGCCCACGCCGACTGGCTGGTCTGCGCGGCCTGGGTGACCGAGGGCGGGGAGGTGCGCCGCACCGAGGCCGGCCCGGAGCTGCGCCAGCTCTTCGTCCGCGCCTCGGACGTCGAGATCCGCGACACCTGGCACACGGTCGGCCTGCGCGCGACCGGCAGCAACCACTACCGGGTGGAGAACGTGCGCGTGCCGGTGGAGTACACCGTCGCGGGCGCGGAGATGTACCGCCCGCCGGCGCCGAGGGCGTCCCGGGCCTACGACATCAGCTACTACGACTTCGGCCCGTTCACCTCGGCCTCGACGGCCCTGGGGATCGCGCAGAACGCCGTCGACTCCTTCAAGGAGCTCGCCGCGGGCAAGACCAGGACGGCCGGCAGCAGCACCCTCGCGCAGAGCCACGTCGTCCAGGAGAAGCTGGCCCGGGCGGAGTTCCAGGTGTACGCGGCGCGGGTCCTGCTGCTCGACACCGCCCGCCGGGTCCAGGAGTTCGGCCCGACCGGCGGCGACCCGCTGAGCGCCGTGGCCCGGCTCACCGCCGCCACCGTCGCCGAGCAGGCGGTCGCGGCCGTGGACGCCGCGTACGACCTCGCCGGGGCCACCTCGGTCTACGAGACCAGCCGGCTCGAACGCTGCTTCCGCGACGTCCACTCGGCCGTCAAGCACATCACGCTCTCGCCGACCCACTTCGAGATGGCCGGCCAGTACCTGCTCGGCGGCGGTCTCCAGATGCGGCGGTAGCACCGCGCCACCGTCCTGCCCGTGTCACCGCACCGCCGCTTCGCCGTTCCGCCGCGCCACCGCACCGCCCGTGTCACCGCTGCCCGTGTCACCGCTCCCACCCTCCGCCTTCGGACAACTGAGATGAGGAAACAGGCATGGAGACGATGAAGGCCGTACAGCTTCTGGCCCCGCGCAAACCGGTACTGGCCGAACTGCCCATCCCGAAGACGCCCGCCGACGGGCTGCTCATGAAGACCCGCTGCGTGTCGATCTGCTCCACCGACATCTCCTTCTTCGAGGGCCATCTCTTCCCCTCCGAGTACCCGGTGATCCTCGGTCACGAGTACCTGGGCGAGGTCATCGACATCGGCCCCGAATTCGACCAGCACGGCGCCGACATCGCCGTCGGCGACCGCGTCGTCTACTGGGGCCAGACCGACTTCGGCGGGTTCGCCGAGTACCGCACCGTGCGGCCGATCTTCTCCGGGCAGGTGAAGGAGGACGTCTTCGCCGCCGACCGCAACTTCCACGACGACCACCGGGCCGCGGCGGTGAAGATCCCGCAGGAACTGAGCGACCTGGAGGCGTCGTTCATCGAGCCGGTCACGGGCGCGCTGCGCTCGGTGCTCTCCAACCCGCCGCAGGTCGGTGACCGGGTCCTGATCCTGGGCACCGGCCCGATCGGTGTGATCGCGGGGAGCATCATCCGCCGGCTGCTGGCCCCCAACTCGGTCGTCTCGGTGGACGCCAACCCGGCCCGCAACGAGTTCGCCGAGCAGCAGTTCTCCCAGCGCTCCTACCTGCCGGACGAGTTGATCGAGACCGTCGAGGACGGCGCCTTCGACTACGTCTTCGACGCGCTGCCCACGGTCAAGGTCTCCGACGAGACCAAGGACCCACGCCGGGTGGCGATGCGCAAGCTCCGGGCCGGCGGCCAGTACGTGCTGTACGGGGCCTCGCAGGAGATGCAGAAGTTCGACACCTGGCTGATGCTCGCCAAGGGCATCACCATCCGGTCCGCGCCCTTCGACGTGACCAGCTTCCCGATGCACAAGAGCGCCAATGTGATCGCCTCGGCCATGCAGATGCTGCTGTCGGGCGTGGTGAACGGCAAGGCCCTGCTCTCCACCGTGCACAAGTTCAGCGACTACGACGGTCTGGTGGACATCTTCGAGAACTACCGGAGCACGACCGATCTCAAGACGATCGTCGACTTCCGCTAGGACTTCTCCGAGGCAGCCACCCCCGCCCCGTCCACCGCCGCGATTCCCCGAGAGAGGTACGTCGGATGCACGAGCAGAGGAGCGCGGCGCCGCCCGGCGGGGCCGGACTCGTGGTGGTGGCCAACCGGTTGCCGGTGAGTCTGGAGCGCGACGCGGACGGCACCGAGCGGTGGCGGCACAGCCCGGGCGGGCTGGTCAACGCCCTCGAACCGTTCCTGCGCGCGCACCAGGGGGCCTGGGTGGGCTGGCCCGGCGCGAGCGGTGCGAGCGCGGCGCCGCCCCCGCAGGACGACGGCCTGCGACTGCACCCCGTCGAGCTGACCGCCGAGGACGTCCGCGACTTCTACGAGGGCTTCTCCAACGCGACGCTCTGGCCGCTCTACCACGACGTGGTGATGCCCCCGGAGTACCACCGCCACTGGTGGGACGCCTATGTCCGGGTCAACCGGATCTTCGCGAAGGCCGCCGCCGAGGTCGCCGCCCCCGGGGCCACCGTCTGGGTCCAGGACTACCAGCTCCAGCTGGTGCCCGCGATGCTGCGGGAGCTGCGGCCGGACGTCCGGATCGGGTTCTTCCTGCACATCCCGTTCCCGCCGGTGGAGCTGTTCATGCAGCTCCCCTGGCGCACCGAGATCGTCCGGGGCCTGCTCGGCGCCGACCTGATCGGATTCCAACGCCCGGGCGGTGCAAGGAACTTCCAGTGGCTGGCCGAGCGGCTGGCCGGTCGGCGGCCGGACCGCGAAACCCGTGACCCGGCGGACGGGCCCGGGCGGCTGCGGGTCGGCGGGCGCGGCGTCACGGTGGGTGCCTTCCCGGTCTCGGTGGACGCGGCGGCCCTGGGCCGGCTGGCACGGAGCCCCGGGGTCCGGCGCCGGGCCCGGCAGATCCGCGCCGAACTCGGCAACCCGCGCCGGATCGTGCTCGGCGTGGACCGGCTCGACTACACCAAGGGCATCGACGTCCGGCTCCGGGCCGTGCACGAGATGCTGGCGGCGGGCCGGATCAGGCCGGAGGAGGTGACGATGGTTCAGATCGCCACCCCCAGCCGGGAACGCGTCGACCACTACGTCCGGATGCGGGAGGACATCGAGCGCACGGTGGGGCGGATCAACGGGGAGTTCGGGCGGGTCGGCTACCCGGCCGTGCACTATCTGCACACCTCGGTCGGGCCGGAGGAACTCGTCGCCTTCTACTGCGCGGCCGACGTCATGCTGGTCACGCCGCTGCGGGACGGCATGAACCTGGTCTGCAAGGAGTACGTGGCCTGCCGGTACGACCTCGGCGGCGCCCTGGTGCTCAGCGAGTTCGCCGGTGCCGCAGCCGAGCTGGAGGCGGCGTTCCAGGTCAACCCGCACCACCTGGACGAGGTGAAGTCGGGTCTGGCCCTGGCCCTCGACGTCCCGGCGGAGGAGGGGGCCCGGCGGATGGCGCAGTTGCGCCGGCAGGTGCTCGGCCATGACGTCGGCCACTGGGCGCAGTCCTTCCTGAGCGCCCTCGACGGGACGGCCGGGCCGGCCGGCGGCCCGGCCGCCGCCACGACACCGGCGACCGCGCCGACCGTCCGCGCGCCGTCCCCCGACTCGCCCGCGAGCACGATGACCTGGGGCCCGACGTCCGCTCCCGGCCGCACGACCACGTGACCGGGCCGGCGTCCGCCGCCCGACGGCCCGCGCGCGGGCCCGCTCCTGAACCGACCGAGAACGGAGGCCCCGATGCCCGTCAACCAGGCCGACTTCACCCTGGCGATGTCCCGTGTCCCCTCGCCCGTCACCGTCGCCACGACGGTGGACGCGGCCGGCCGCCACTGGGGCTTCACCGCGAGCTCCTTCACCTCGCTCTCCCTCGACCCGCAGCTCGTCCTGATCTGCCTGGACAAGGCCGCCAGTACCCACGCCGCCTTCCTGGCGGCCGAGCACTTCCTGGTCAACGTCCTGGCGCACGACCAGGCCGAGGTGGCCCGGCGGTTCGCCACCTCGGGCATCGACCGCTTCGCGGCCGGCGACATGGTGCCCTGCGAACTGGGGCTCCCCGGGCTGGCCTCGGCGTCGGCCCGGGTCGCCTGCGCCACCCACCGGATCCTGGACGGCGGCGACCACAGCATCCTGGTCGGCCGGGTGGAGCGGACGCACGCCGGCAGCGGCCCGCCCCTGGTCTACAGCGACCGGGCGTTCACCCGGCCCGAACCGGCCGCCCGGCTGGCCCGGGCCCGGTGACCGGCCCGGTCGCCGCGGTCTGCCCGCTCTGCCTGGTCGGCCTGAACGGCCTGCCGCGCCCGGCCGGGCGACGCCGGTGAAGCGCGTCCGGCTGGCCGTCCTCGGTACCGCCCACGTCCACCTCGCCGACCACCTCGACGTGGTGGCCGCGGACCGGCACACCGAACTGGCCGCCGTCCACCGGGGATCGGGCCCCTGGCCGCCCCGGCTGGCCGGTGTACGGCCGGCGACCGCCGACGAGGCGCTGGCCGGGGCCGATGCCGCACTGGTCGCCTCGACCACGGCCGAACACGGCCCCCTGCTGCGCCGGGTGGCCGCCGCCGGGCTGCCGGTGCTGGTGGAGAAGCCGCTCGCCGGCTCGGCCGCGCAGACCGCCGAACTGCTCGCGGTGCTGGCGTCCGGCGGCCGTCCGGCGACCACCGCGATGTTCCTGCGCTGCGCCCCGGCGTTCGGACGGCTGCGGGCTCTGCTGGCCGCCCGGGCGTTCGGCGAACTGGCCTCGGTGGAAGCCGGGTTCAGCCATCCGGGGCTGCCGGACGGCCTGTTCGACGGCCCGGCCGGCTGGATGCTGGACGCGGCGCACGGCCCGGCCGGAGCCTTCGCCGACCTGGCCGTCCATCTGGTGGACCTGCTCGGCTGGCTGGCGCCCGGGGCCGGCCTGCGGGTGCTCGGGGCGGTGCTCCGGCACCGGCCGGGCCTGGCCGCGGACGTGGGCGGGGCGGCGCTGCTCTCCTGGGGCGGGGTGCCGGTCTCGGTGCGCGCCGGGTGGGCCTCCCGCCCCGGCGGTGTGTCGGTGCGGGTGGAGGGGGAGCGCGGGACGGCCCGGGTGGACGGCGGCCGGCTGACCCTCACCGGCGCGGGTGAGCGGGTGGAGGAGTATCCGCCGCCGCGGGCCGGTGCGGCCCTGGAGGGGTTCCTGGCCGGCCTGCGCGGTGAACGGCGCTGGGCGGCGCCGACCTGCGCCGAGATCCTGCGCGGCGCCCGGGTCATGGACGCGATCGGACGGCGGACTTCCCAAAGTCTCATCGATCCGGCCCCGAGCACCCCACAACCGGCCTGCCATCCTAAATAATACGTATTGTCGTACGGAGCCTGCTCTGGGCGCCGGGAACACAACCGGAGGAGAATCAATGTCTTCGCCCCTATCCCCAACCCCGTTGATGGACCTGACCCTGGGCGTGTACGCGTTCAAGGGGCTGGCGCTGGCGACCGAGCTCGAGGTCTTCACCGAGCTGGCCGGCGGCAAGGGCGTCACCCTGGACGCGTTCGCGCGGCGGCACGGGATCCACGAGCGCCCGGCCGAGCTGCTGCTCACGGCGCTGGTCTCGCTCGACCTGCTGGTCCTCGACGACGAGGGGTTCTACCGCAACTCGGCGGTCTCCGAGGAGTTCCTGGTCAAGGGCAAGCCGCGGTACTTCGGCGGCTGGGTGACGCTGGTCGACAAGCACGAGTACCCGGCCTACATCAAGATGCTGGACTCGCTGCGCGGCAACCACCCGACCACCTGGGACGTGGAGAACCAGAAGTCGCTGTTCCAGCCGGACGACCGGGTGGTCAAGGAGCACTTCTGGGACGCGATGCACTCGCTGTCCGCCTACACGGCCGGCCGGCTCGCGGAGTCGATCGACTTCAGCGGGATCAAGCGGCTGCTGGACGTCGGCGGCGGCGGCGCGGCGTACGACATCGAGCTGTGCCGTCGTCACCCGCACCTGAAGACCACCGTGTTCGACCTGCCGTTCGTCTGCGAGCTCACCAGGCCCCGGGTCGAGGCGGCCGGCCTGGCCGACCGGATCGACTTCGCCAGCGGTGACTTCTTCGAGGTCGGCGGGGTGCCCGGCGGCTACGACGCGATCCTGCTCTCCAACATCCTGCACGACTGGGGCATCGAGGACGCGCGCAAGATCCTGCGGGCCTGCGCAGAGGCGCTGCCCTCCGGCGGTGTGCTGCTGGTGACCGAGTCCTTCGTCGACGACGACAAGCGCGGGCCCGCGCCGGCGGCGCTGATGAGCCTGAACATGCTGGTCGAGACCTGGGGCCGGAACTACACGGCGGCCGAGTACGGGGAGTGGGCGGCCGAGTTCGGGCTCAAGCCCGAGGGCGTCGTCCCGTTCGAGGGCCAGGGCGCCAACGGCGTCTGGGTCGCCCGCAAGCCCTGAGCCACCCCGGTGGCCGCCGCGACCGCTCGCACCCGGTCGCGGGCACCGCACCCCGAAACGCCCGGCCGGTTCTCCCCGGCCGGGCGTTTCGGTGCTGTCCGGCTGTGCTCAGCGCAGCAGCGCGGCGCCGCTGCCGACGGCCGGGTGGACCGGCGGCGGTGACACCTGCGCCGGCCGCCCGTCCGCGAACTCCTTGCGCAGCACCGGGACGACCTCCTCGCCGAGCAGGTCGAGCTGCTCCAGCACGGTCTTCAGCGGCAGCCCGGCGTGGTCCATGTTGAACATCTGCCGCTGGTAGTCGCCGAAGTACTCGCGGAAGCGCAGGGTCTTCTCGATCACCTGCTGCGGGCTGCCGACCGACAGCGGGGTGATGTCCATGAACTCCTCCAGCGACGGGCCGTGCCCGTACACCGGGGCGTTGTCGAAGTACGGCCGGAACTCCCGTACCGCGTCCTGGGAGTTCTTGCGCATGAAGGCCTGGCCGCCGAGGCCGACCACGGCCTGTTCGGGCGTGCCGTGGCCGTTGCGGGCGTAGTGCTCGCGGTAGAGCGCGATCAGCTCCTGGAAGTGCTCCTTGGGCCAGAGGATGTTGCTGGCGAAGAAGCCGTCGCCGTAGTAGCCGGCCTGGATGGCGATCTCGGGGCTGCGGATGGAGCCGTGCCAGACGAACGGCGGGACGCCGTCCAGCGGGCGCGGGGTGGCGGTGAAGGACTGCAGCGGGGTGCGGAAGCGGCCCTCCCAGTCCACCACCTCCTCGCGCCACAGGCGGTGCAGGAGCGCGTAGTTCTCGATCGCGAGCGGGATGCCCAGGCGGATGTCCCGGCCGAACCACGGGTAGACGGGCGCGGTGTTGCCGCGCCCGAGCACCAGGTCGACGCGGCCGTCCGCGAGGTGCTGGAGCATCGCGTAGTCCTCGGCGATCTTCACCGGGTCGTTGGTGGTGATCAGGGTGACGGCGGTGGAGAGGATGATCCGCTCGGTGCGCGCGGCGATGTAGGCGAGCAGGGTGGTGGGAGAGGTCGGCACGTGCGGCGGGTTGTGGTGCTCGCCGGTCGCGAAGACGTCGAGCCCCACCTCCTCCGCCTTGGCGGCGATGGCCACCATCGCCTTGATGCGCTCGTGCTCGGTGGCGGCGCGGCCGGTGGTCGGGTCGGGCGTGCAGTCGCCGACGCTGTAGATCCCGAACTGCATGGGTGTCCTCGCAGGGGTGGCAGTGGCAGGTCGTGACGCGCCGGCCACCCGGCCGCGGGGGCCGTGCGGGGATCCGGTGCGTGGGTTCAGCCGGCGGAGTCGGGCCGGTGGCGGGCCGCCTGGACGGCTTCGTCGTCCAGGGCGCCGGCCAGGATGGCGTCGAGCAGCCCGGGGTAGCGGGCGTCCAGGTCGGTGCGGCGCAGCGAGAGCAGGTTCTCCCGCCCGGACGGTTCCTGCCGGATGACGCCGCTGTCGCGCAGGACGCGCCAGTGGTGCGTCATCGTCGACTTGGCCGTCACGCCGAGGACGTTCAGGACGCTGCCGCAGTTGTGCTCCCCGCCGGCGTCGAGGACCCGGACGACGGCCAGCCGTACCGGGCTGCCCAGGGCCGACAGGACACTCTCGATCCGGATCTGGTCGCGTTCTGGGTGGCGAAAACTCATGCTGCCACAGTACCGCGACAGTCCAACAGTGCTCAGCCCCCACCGGACGCCCTTTCCCCGTCTCGTTCCGTCCCCCGCTCCGGCCGGGGGCCGGAACGAGGTTGCCGAACAGTCCTAGAGTACGCAAAGATACAAACAGTCGTACTCAGGACGGGCATTCCTGCCCGAGATTCCCCCGGCCCCGGGCCGCCCGAGACCGGATCCGAGAAGGGTGCACTCCCATGTCCACTTCGTCCGCGCCCACGGGCCCCGCCCAGGGGGGCGCCCGGCACCTGGGCTGGACCCTGGCGCTGCTGGCACTGGCCCAGCTGATCTACGCGCTGGATCTCAACATCGTGTTCGTCGCCCTGCCCGAGATCGGTTCCGACCTCGGGTTCCCCGGCCAGACCCAGCAGCTCGTGGTCAGCGCCTACGTCGTCTTCGCCGGCGGCTTCCTGCTCTTCGGCGGGCGCGCCGCCGACCTGCTCGGGCGCCGCCGGATGTTCGTGCTGGCCCTCACCGTCTACGCGGTCTCCTCGCTGGCCGGTGGCCTGGCCGGCAACCCCGGCGTGATCATCACGGCCCGGGCGATCCAGGGCATCGGCGGCGCGCTGCTGCTGCCGGCCACGCTCTCCCTGATCAACACCCTGTTCGACGAGGGCCCCAAGCGGAACCGCGCCCTCGCCGTCTGGGGCGGCGCGGGCGCCAGCGGCCTGACCCTCGGCGCGCTGCTCGGCGGCGTCCTCACCGAGAACTTCGGCTGGCCGGCCGTCTTCTACGTCAACGTCCCGCTGGCCGGCCTGGTCGCCCTCGCCGCGCTGTTCGTCATCCCGCGCGACGCGCCCCGCACCGAACGCCGCCGCTTCGACCTGCCCGGCGCCCTGAGCGTCACCGGCGGCTCCACGCTGCTCGTCTTCGCCCTCGTCCAGGGCCCCGAACTCGGCTGGCTCAGCGGCTGGGTGGTCGGCGCGTTCGTCCTCGCGGTGGCCCTGCTCGGGCTCTTCGCGCTGATCGAGACCCGCAGCGCCGACCCGCTGCTGCCCTTCCGCGTCTTCCGCAACCGCAACCTGACCGGGGGAGCGGCCATCACCTTCATCTACATGGCCACCTTCGGCGTGCTGCCCTACTTCCTCACCGTGCTGCTGCAGACCGTCCACGGCTACAGCGCCCTGGAGACCGGCCTCGCCTTCCTCGTCCCGTCCCTGGCGATCGCCATCGGCACCCAGCTCGGTGAACGCCTCACCACCCGCAACGGCCTGCGGCCCACGCTGATCGGCGGCTTCGTGGTCGGCGCCGTCGGCACCGCGGCCCTCGCCTTCGGCTTCGACGCGGACGCCGGCTACCTGGCGCTGCTGCCGGGCCTGATCGTCTCCGGCGTCGGCCAGGGTGTCGTCTGGACCGCGATGTGGATCGCCGCCGCGACCGGCACCCCCGACCACGAGCAGGGCGTCGCCAACGGCGCCGCCTCCACCGCGCTCAACCTCGGCAACGCCATCGGCCTGGCCGTCTTCACCGCCATCGCCGACGCCGGCACCGGCGGCAAGACCGGCCACGACCTGCTCTCCGCCACCGCAGACGGCGAGTTCCTGGTCGTCCTGCTCACCGCGGCCGGGATGCTCCTCGGCCTGCTGATCACCCTCACCCTGCGCGGCGGCCGGGCCCAGCCGCCCGCCGCGCCCACCACCCCGACCGAGGAGGCGCTCGCCGCCCACTGATCTCGGGGCCCGCCGATCTCCGGACGGCGGGCGGTGGACCCGGCCTCCCCGGCGCCGGGCACCGCCCGCCGTCCGGTTGGCGTGCCCGCCCGCCGGGTGCCGCGCGAACCTCCCGAAGTCTCCCCGGATCGTTCCCCGATGATTGCCGACCGTCCGACGATACGAGAGAGTACGTACTGTTCGGTCGGTCCGCCCCCGGCACCGGCCGAGGACCGCCCCGGCCGCCCCGGCCCCGAGGAGACCCCAGATGCGGATAGCCGTCACCGGCTCCATCGCCACCGACCACCTGATGACCTTCGCCGGACGGTTCGCCGACCAGCTGCTGCCGGACCAACTCGCCCACGTCTCACTGTCCTTCCTCGCCGACGACCTCAAGGTCCACCACGGCGGGGCGGCGGCCAACATCGCGTTCGGGCTCGGCCGCCTCGGCCTGGCCCCGCTGCTGGTCGGCGCCGCCGGCACCGACTTCGCCGACTACCGCGCCCGGCTGGACGCCCACGGCGTCGACACCGGCGCCGTCCACGTCAGCGAGACGCTCCACACCGCCCGCTTCGTCTGCACCACCGACGCCGACCAGAACCAGATCGCCACCTTCTACCCCGGCGCCATGTCCGAGGCCCGCCGGATCGACCTCGCGCCGCTCGCGGCCCGCCCCGGCGGCCTCGACCTGGTCCTCGTCGCGCCCGACGACCCCGCCGCGATGCTGCGCCACACCGACGCGTGCCGCGCGCTGGACATCCCCTTCGCGGCCGACCCCTCCCAGCAACTGGCCCGCCTCACCGGGCCGGAGGCCCGCCGGCTCGTCCTCGGCGCGACCCTGCTCTTCACCAACGAGTACGAGGCCGCCCTGCTCCAGCACCGGACCGGCCTGGCCCGCGCGGAGATCCTCGCGCAGGTCGGCACCTGGGTCACCACCCTCGGCCCCGGCGGGGTGACCCTCTCCCAGGACGGCCGGCCCGACCTCACCGTCCCCGCCGTGGAGACCACCGCCGTCGTCGACCCGACCGGCGCGGGCGACGCCTTCCGCAGCGGCTTCCTCACCGGCCTGTCCTGGCAGTGGTCCAGGGAGGCGTCCGCCCGGCTGGGCTGTGCGCTCGCCACCACCGTCCTGGAGTCGGCCGGCAGCCAGGAGTACAAGCTGTCCGCCGCCGACCTCGCCGCCCGCACCGAACGGGCCTACGGGCCGCGGGCCGCCGACGCGCTGCGCCGGCGCCTGGAGGACGTCCTGTGACGTGCCGCCACGCCCACCGCACGCCCCGGACGCCCTGAGCCGGGACCTGGCCGACCGCGTCGGCGTTCCGGCCAGGGCCCGCCGGGCCCACAGCACAGCACACGGGGCCCGCCCGCCGCAGCGGACGGGCCCCGTGTGCTGTGCTGTGGGCCCGGCGGTGCTCAGGGAGCCGGCGGACCGGCGTCCGCGGCCCCCGGAACGGCCACGCCGAGCCCGCCGAGCAGGCGCGACCGCAGCCGCCCGAACTCCGGATCGGTGACCTCGCGCGGGCGGGGGAGCCCGACCCGGACCTCGTCCGCGATGCCACCGTCGGCCATCAGCAGCGCCCGGTCGGCGAGCAGCAGCGCCTCGTCCACGTCGTGGGTCACGAAGAGGACGGCGGGCCGGTGGAGCCGCCAGAGGTCGATCACCAGATGCTGGGCCTTCAGCCTGGTCAGCGCGTCCAGGGCGCCGAACGGCTCGTCGAGCAGCAGCAGATCGGGGCGGCGGACCAGGGCACGGGCGAGCGAGACACGCTGCGCCTCGCCGCCGGAGAGGTCCTTGGGCCAGGCATCGGCGCGGTGGCCGAGACCGACCTCGGCCAGGGCCCGGTCGGCGACGGCGCGGTCGGCGCGGCCCGGCAGACCCAGCACCACATTGCGCCAGACCCGCTTCCAGGGCATCAGCCGGGGTGCCTGGAAGGCCACGGCCCGCCGCTCGGCGACCTCGGCCTCCCCCTCGACCTCGGGGTCGAGACCGGCCAGCACCCGCAGCAGGGTGCTCTTGCCGCAGCCGCTGGCGCCGAGCAGGGCCACGAACTCGCCGTGCGCCAGTTCGAGGTCCAGATGGTCGATGACGGCGCGTTCGCCGAACCGCCGGACCAGACCGCGCACCCGGGCCGCCGGGGGAGCGGCGGTCCGGGCGTCGGGGCCGACGGCCGGCGGTGCGGTCGTCAGGTGCCGCTGAAGGCCGGTCGCCATGACAGCAGGGTCCTTTCCAGGAGGCGGACGAGGACATCGGCGCCGAGGCCGAGAAACGCGTAGACGACGAGGGCGACCACGACGATGTCCGTCCGGTAGACCTCGCGGGCGTGCGTGATCAGATAGCCGATGCCGCTCTGCGCGTTGACCTGCTCGGCGAAGACGAGGGCGAGCCAGGCGGAGCCGAGCGCGTAGCGCAGGCCGACCAGGGTGCCGGCCGCGGCGCCCGGCAGGATGACGTGGCGGACCATGGCCGGCCGGCCCAGGCCCAGCGTGCGGGCGGCCTCGACGAGCGTGGTGTCCACGTTGCGGATGCCCGCGTAGACGTTGAGATAGAGCGGGAAGGCCACCGCGAACGCCACCAGGGCGATCTTGGGCTGCTCGTCGATGCCGAACCAGATGATGAACAGCGGGATCATCCCGGCCCAGGGCAGGGTGCGGAGCATCTGCATGGGGGCGTCGACCAGGTCCTCGCCGAGCCGGGACAGGCCCGCCGCCAGCGCCAGCAGCAGCCCCAGGGCGCCGCCGATGGCCAGACCGAGGGCGACCCTGCGCAGCGAGGAGACCATCGCCTCGCCGAGCGAGCCGTCACCGATCAGGTCGCCGAAGGTCCCGGCCATCGCCCACGGCGAGGGCAGCACGTCCGGGGCCAGCACACCGGCGGCCGAAGCGAGTTGCCAGAGCGCCAGGAGCAGCACGGGGCCGGACGCCTTGCGCAGCCAGCGCGGCGGGGCCGGCACCCGGCGCCGGGCCCGTGCCGCGGCGGGGCGCAGGACGGGAGCGGAGGTCTCGGTCACGAGTGGCTCCCGGAGGGCGTGGCCGGCCCGGGTGAGGCGCCGGCGGCCGCGGCGACCCTGGCCAGTTCGTCGGTGATGACGGCGTCGAAGCCGGGCTCGATCCGGTCGGCGATCCGGTAGCTCTGCTTGATCTGGTTCTGGCCGCGGAAGTAGTCGATCTCGTCCTGCCAGCCCGCCTGGATACCGGCGTCGGCCGGCTGGAGCTGCGCCTCGGACCGGTCGGCGGCCAGCTTCGCCGAGTCCGCCGGGATCTGGGCGAGCTTGGACAACTCGTCGGCCCACTGCCCGCGGTGGCTGTTGACCCAGGCGAAGGCGCGCACCGAACGGCGGGCCAGGTCCTCCAGCGCGGCCCGCTTGGCGGGGTCGGAGGTGGCGCGGGCCGAGGCGTACAGGGCGCTGTAGGTCTGGAGGTCCTGGCCGAGTTCGTGGATGATCCGGGCGTCGTTGTGGAGCTGGGCCACGGCGGCGTTCGGGTCCCAGATGACGAAGGCCGCCACGTCACCGGAGTTGAAGGCGGCCAGGCCGTCGGTCGTGGTGAGGTTGACCGCGTTCACGTCGGACCACTTCAGGCCGGCCGCCTCCAGCGACCTGGCGAACTGGTAGTGCTGCGCGGTGTAGAAGGGGACGGCGACCTTCTTGCCCCGGAGGCCGGCCAGATCGGTGACCGGCGAGTCCTTCTTCACCAGGACGACGGTGCCGCCGCTGCGGTGCTGGGCGACCGCGCCGAGCAGCCTGATGTCGGCGCCGTTGCCGATGGCGAACAGCACGCCCGTCTCGCCGCCCTGGGCGACGTCCACCTTGCCGGCCTTGAGGGCCTCGACCAGGGTGGGCGTCGAGTCGAAGTCGGCCCAGTTGATGCGGTACGGGGCGCCCCGGTCCTCCCCGGACGCGATCAGGAGCCGCTTCAGGCAGGCCTTGCACGGCGATCCGATGGTCAGGGTCACCTGGGCGGCCTCGGCGGTGCCGCCGCCCGCGGAGCCGCCACTGGCGCAGGCGGTGAGCAGGACGGCCAGGAGCAGGGCGGTCAGGACGGCGGCCGGCCGCCGCGGCTGCCGCTGCGGACGGGGGGTGGTGCGATGGGCGCGCAAGGGGATCCTCCGGGTGAGGGGTGGTGCGGGGCGTCGGGTGGCACCGGCGGACGGCCGGGCGCGGTCAGGGCCGGGGCCGCAGGCCCAGCGCGGGGGCGACCCGGGTGGCGATGGCCTCCAACGCGCCGACGGCGCTGCCGAAGGACGGCAGCCCCGGCTGGAACTGCACGATCAGGTCGGTGGCGAGGGCGAGCGCGGGGTCGGCGGCCAGGCCGGCCGTGACGGCCTCCACCGGGCCGGCGTGGATGTCGTGGCGGCGCAGCAGCGCGTCGTCGTCCGACTCGGTGGCGGCCAGGTCCCTGCCGGCCCACTCCGTCGCCGCCTGGGCCAGCCAGGACCGGGCGCCGGGGGCGAGGTCCCGGACGGCGGTGGCGCGGTCCGCCACCGGGTAGACGGTGCGGGAGACGCCGAGCCTCGGCCGGGTGCCGCGGCTGGTGTCGAACTTTTTGAAGTACGCCTCGGCCGTGGGCACTTGCGCCTCGCCGACGGGCGAGGACGGGTCGGTGGTGGTGCGGGAGAGCAGCAGCCCGTGGCCGGCCGCGGCGGCCAGGCGGGCGCGTTCGGTCCCGGAGACGGCGGCCTGCCAGATCCGGTCGGCCAGGCCGGGGGCGGGCGGGTGCAGCGGGGCGCCGCCGGGCAGCGGGCCGCCGCGCAGCGTGTCCTCCAGCACCCGGGCGGCTCGCTCCTGGTCGGCCCGGCGCTGCTCGAAGTCCCGCCCGAAGGCCTCGAAGGACGGCCGGTGGGCGCCACTGCCGATGCCCAGCTCGATCCGCCCGCCGCTGAGCAGGTCGGCCTGGGCGGCGTCCTCGGCGACCCGGACCGGGTCCTCCAGCGGAAGGGTGACGACGGCCGTGCCGAGGCGGATCCGGTGGGTGCGCGCGGCCACGGCCGCCAGGAAGACGAACGGGGACGGGACCACCCCGCTCTCCGCGCCGAGGTGGTGCTGGGCGATCCAGAAGGAGTCGTAGCCGAGCTCCTCGGCGACGACGGCCAGCCGCAGGTGCTGGTCGAGCACCGTGCGGGGGTCGCCCTGCCCGGCGACGTGGACCAGCAGCCCGAGCCGTTCCAGCCCGGGCCGTTCCAGGCCGGTCCGTTCGAGGCCGGGGCGTTCCCTGGTCGCGGCGTTCGCGTTGGTGGCCATTACGCTCCTCCGTCCGGGCGCGCGGCATCGCCGGAGAGCGTGTGCACGACCTCGCCGGTGACCTTCTGCGGTTCGCGCAGCAGGTTGTAGATCGGGCAGTTGCGTTCGACGGAGGCGTGCAGCTCCTCGATCCGGGCACGGGTGGCCGGTGAGGTGACGCGCACGGTGTAGCGGATGTTGTGCGGGTAGATCGGGACGTCCTCGAAGCCGGGTGTGCCCGCGCGGCCGTCGTGCTCCGCCGCCACCTCGACGGTCAGGGCGTCCAGCGGGATCCGCAGGTCGGAGGCCTGGATGAGGTAGATGTGGGTGAGGCAGCTGGACAGCACGCCCAGCTGGAGCTCGGGCGAGGTGGGCCCGAGGTCGTAGCCGGCGAAGTCCAGCGGGGAGTCGCTGATGACGGTGTGCTCGCGGATGCGGATCCGGCGGACGCCGCTGCGGTGCTCGGCCGTGGTGCGGACCCGCAGGGTGGGCGCGGGCGCGGTGGCGTCGGCGGCCCCGTCGCGTTTCGCCAGCAGGGCGGCGCGCTTGACGGTGAGGTACTCGCGCAGGCCGGGTTGTGGGTCCGGGGCGGTCTCCAGGAGGGGTTCGGGGGCGTTCGGGCGCGTGGTCGCGGTCATGTCCGTCCTTGCGCGATGGAGGAGTTCGGTGATCGGAGGTGATCGGGCAGTTCGGTGATCAGGGGTCCGAAGAGGCGTGGATCCGGTTCGGGGGACGACCCCCGCACGGTCGCGACGGGGCGGCGGTGCGCATGCGGCCGTGGCACGGCCGTGGCGGTGCGGCGGTGCGTACGGGCGGGATCCGCGGGGGAGCGGCGGAGGGGGAGAGGGGGGCGCGCCGAGACGAGAGGGTCAGCCGCGCGCGGGACACAGGGCACTGGCGACGCGACAGAAGTCGACGTGGCCGCGAATGCTCTGGTCGGGATGCACGGGACGAATCTAGGAGTGAATCTGAAAGGCTGTCAATCCTCTTCCCCAAAAGGCCAATTAGTTGTGACGTTGGGGAGATCGGGGCAAGCCGGGCCGGTGGGACCGGCTCTGTGCGGCCCCGTCGGCGACGCCGGCCGGAGGGCCGGACGGGATTATGGCGGGGTCGGGTCAAACCGCTCTCCGGCCCGCCGCCCGGCCGGTGGAGTATCCCAACGCGACAATGGCAGCTGGCAATTGACAATGCATCGCTTTGTGTTCCAAGGTTCAGGCATGAAGACGCCGACGCGCCTGACCGCGCGGCGCCACGTGGACCTGATGCGCGTGGCCTCCGCAGGCTGTCACTGACCGTCCGGGCCCCTGCGCCCGGGCCGCCCGGCCGTCGCGCCGCCCCGAGCGCGACGGCGCCGGCCGCCCCCTGCCCCGAGAGTCACCAGCGCGGTGCGCCCTTTCTGCGCGCCCGTGCCGTCCCCGCGGCCACCGTCTGCCGCCGAACCTCCGGGAGAACGAACGCGATGAGCCTGCGACTGGGTTTCCTGACCCACGTCAACTCCGACGACGGCGGCCCGGCCACGGCCTCCGAACTGTACCGCCGAACCACAGAACTCTTCGTTGTCGCAGAGGAGTTGGGATACGACAGCGGCTGGGTCGCGCAGCACCACTTCGCCTCCTCGGCCGGCCGCCTACCCGCCCCGCTGGTGCTGCTCGGCGCCATCGCCCAGCACACCCGCACCATCCGGCTCGGCACCGCCGTCCTGCTGATCGCCGTGGAGAACCCCGTCCGGGTCGCCGAGGACGCGGCCGTTCTCGACGCCCTCAGCGACGGGCGCCTGCACCTGGGTCTCGGCACCGGAGGCGACCCGCGGACCTTCACCGCCTTCGGGGTGGACCCGGAGCGGCGCCGCGAGCAGTACGCCGAGGCGGTGTCCCTGCTCCGGGCCACCCTGGCCGGCCGGCCGCTGCCCGGCGGGGGCCGGCTGGAGCCCGAGCGCCCGGAACTCCTCGACCGGCTCTGGCAGTCCACCACCGGTGCGGAAAGCGCGGCCCGGATCTCCGCCGAACACGACGGCCTGCTGCTGGCCAAGGCCGCCTTTCGGACGGAACTCCCCACCGGTCAGGCCCAGTTGCCGTTGGTCCAGAGCTATCTCGACGGCTGGCGCGGCTCCGGCCCGCCCCGGATCGGGGTCTCCCGGACGGTCTATCCGGCCGTCGACCGGCGGACCGCCGTCGCCCAGCTGCGGGAGGGCGTGATCGACAACGTCGACCAGAGTGTCGGCGCCGGTCTCTTCCCGCCGGTGACCTCGCTGGACGGCTACCTCGCCCGCGCCCATGTGCACGCGGGCCACCCGGACGAGGTGGTCGCCTCGCTGCGGCGCGACGAGGTCGTCCCGCACGCGAGCGAGCTGATCGTGCAGACCCACCCCGGCCGGCTCGGCCACGACCAGACCATCGCGGCCCTGGAACTGATCGCCACCCGGGTCGCCCCGCACCTGGGCTGGCGGCGGGCCGAGCCGAGGCGGCCGGCCGTCCGGACCGGCGCGGCCTGACCTGCGGGCCGCCGTCCACGGGCGGCCACGACGGCCGTCGCCGGTGACGGCCACCGACGGGCGGCTCCGGCGGATCCTTCGCCGAGCCGGACCGCGGACCCACCGAACGTCCCCCACCGCACCCACTGGAGCGCCGATGACCTCCACCGCCCCCGGCGGCACCACGAACGCCGGTACCGACGAAGCCGACGAAGCCGACGAGCGAGGCGCCGACCTGATCGCCGCTCTCGTCCCCCATCCCGCGGACGGCCCGCTGGCCGCCGCCCGGGCCCAGCGCCCCGACGTGGTCAGCGGGACCCAGGACAGTTACACCGCGCTGTTCGACCCGCGGCTCGCGCAGACCACGCTGACCACCGTCGAACGGCTCCAGGCCGCCCTGCGGGTGGCCACCCTGCACGACGGCGGTCCGGCCACCCGCCGGCTGGCCGGGCACTACCGGGCCGCACTGGTCGCGACCGGTGCCCCCGAGGCGTTCGTCGACGCCGCCGCGACCGGAGCCGGCCGGGCCGACCGGGGTGCCCCCGGCGACCGCTCCGCCGCGCTGCTGGACCACGCCACCCTGCTCGCCCGTGCGCCGCTCGCCGCGACCGCCGACCACCACCGCCGGCTGGCCGACGCGGGCCTGAGCGCCGACGAGGCCGTGACCCTCTCCCAGGTCGCCGCCTACGTCTCCTACCAGGCCCGCCTGGTGCACGGCCTGGACCTGCTCGCCCAGCACCCCGGGCCGGGCCAGGACGGACCGGCGGGCCCGGTCCCGGACGGTGCCGAACTGCCCGAGGGCGAGATCCCGTTCACCCTCGACACGCTGGAATGGGACCCCTGGCTGCCCCCGCTCGACCCGGACTGGGCCACCGAGGAGCAGTCCGCCGGCCTGGCCGCCTCGCCCGACGCGAGCTGGCCCTACTTCCGTCTGCTGGCCCGCGATCCGCACATCCTGCGGCACCGCACCAGCACCGACCGGGGCATCTTCCGCGGTGCGGGAGGCCTGCCGCGCGCCGAGCGGGAACTGGCCGCGACGGTGGCCTCGCGGGTCAACGGCTGCGTGTTCTGCGCCTCCGTGCACAGCCGGCTGGCCGCCCGGCTGGCCGACCGCCGCACCGACGTCCAGCGCCTGCTCGACCACGGCCCCCGGGCCGGCTTCGGAGCGCGCTGGGACGCGCTGGTCGCCTTCGCGGCGCGCCTCAGCACCACCGCGCCGACGGCCGACGCCGGCGATCTGGCCCGGCTGCGGGCCCTCGGCCTCTCCGAACTGGAGATCGTGGACCTGGTCCAGGCGACCGCCTTCTTCGCCTGGGCCAACCGCCTCATGCTCACCCTCGGCGAGCCCCGGCGGGTGCCGCACGCCGCCTGACCCGCGCCGCCCGACCCGCCGGCCCCGGGCCAGGACCTCCTCGACGACGGCCACGACGCTGTCGTGGAACCCGGGGCCGCTCCGGACCGGGGGGGGGCTCCTCCGGGCCGAGGTGGTCGGCGACCAGGCGCCCGACCGGGTCGGCACACCGGTGCCGCCAGTCGTCCACGGTCACACGTCCACGGCCCCCGCGCAGCTTGGGTTCTAACGGTCCTCGCAACACCCGCGATCTGTGGGAGTTGCGAGGGCCGTGGCTGTTGGACGCGATGATCTTTCGGGTTTGAGGGAGC
>NZ_JBIVRD010000024.1:0-132935 GCF_044755565.1 Kitasatospora sp. NPDC092286
CGCTCCCTCAAACCCGAAAGATCATCGCGTCCAACAGCCACGGCCCTCGCAACTCCCACAGATCGCGGGTGTTGCGAGGACCGTTAGAACCCAAGATCTCCGGGGCCTTCGTCGTGGTCACGATCACGAAACGCCGATGCCCATTGACGACCACGACCGAGTGAACCGCTGCGCTACGAGGACCCGGTGTGGGAAGACGCCTTCGCTTCTCGCGCTGGGCCAGTGCACGGAGGTCATGGTTTCAGTGACGAACAGTCTCGGCGGAGGTCGTCAACCGACGACCGTAGCCTTTCTCTGGCGTAGACGCTCACGTACGGAACCAAGCATGGGAAGCGTCAGGCCTGAGAAGAGGAAGAGCACTGCCAGCCCGCTCAGGCCGGGGCTCACAACCTCTTCGGTCTTCAGCGGCCACGGATCGTTCAGGATATAGAAGATGATGTACGACCCTTTGGAGATGGAATACGCTATCCCCAGAGCGGCGGCCATCGAGGACAGAGAGAAGCCGGCACCGCTCCAGGGGCGGATCCCCCAGTTGCGTCGCGCCGCTCTGCCGCACATGAAAGCGAGCTCTCCACAGGTGACTAGGACGTACGAAAGGTAGACGAGTAGGTAGGCGGCGACCTTGGGGTCAGCGACGTAGGCGGTGGTGAACTGGACCTCGGACCGGTTCGTGGCCAGGAAGAGCGGCACCATGATCGCCAGTTCCACTATCGCGGCGAAGCCGCGCTGGTATATCGCGGGTTTCAGGTACTCGGGCCGGTAAGCCAGATCCACCATCGTGATCTGCAGAGCGGCGCACCACAGTATCGCGCAGACATGGGCTACTAGTTTTCCTACATTGACGATACCTGTGATGTCCTCCGCCGCTTGGGCGACTACGGGGACGGCACACAGGACGCCCAAGGTGCACACACCGAAGGCGATGGCGATGGCCCATGTGGAGACGCGTGGGTTACCCACGGCTCTCCGTGTGCAGAGTGCTGAGACGAGCAAACCGGCCACGGCGCACGTCCCGAAGATTATGCCGTCCACTTACAGCCCTTCCAATGTGTCAGCCGCATAACGTGCGGCCTCGTCTTTGCTCCGTCGGCGTTGGCGTTTGCCCGGTGCCTCGCTGGCGTCACTGACGGCGACCCGATTCAGGCCGAGGTCGGCCCGGCGCCGTTCCAAGTCTTCGATGACGCTCTGCAGTTCACTGGGCGGAAGCCCCCTGAGCAGGATCAGGACACGGCGTACGAGCGGTTCCTCGAAGGCCAGCAGGGCCTCAAGGTCGTCGTAGCTCTCATGCGGCAGCAGGTGGGCGGGCGGGACACCGCCGAGAGCTTCGCACAGGGCCATGATCGTGTTAACAGTCGGGTTGTCCTGGGAGCCGTTGGCCAGCTTGGCGATGGTGGCATGAGACACCGAAGGGTGCTCACCCGGCAGTTCATCCACGGAAGCTGACAGCGAGCGTGACGTGTGCGCCCGGCCCCGGTGCCCGGCCATAAGTGCTTTGAGCTTCTCCGCCAAGGACAGGCGGCTGCTGCTGCTCACCACGGGCGGAAGCTACCGGATGTGGCCTGGAGGCTGTCCTGCTGGTAACTGCACACGACCATGTATCGGTCTCTCGCTCTGTCGGGGACGCGTACTCTGTGTACTTTAGTTGACACGCTCGCGTATGCAAGGCAGGATCGCGGCAGGGGGTAAATCCGCTGCGCAGCGGGACGTGTACTGAATGTGACTGCGCTGGGACTTCTAGTGTCGCGGCGTGGGCGCGCACCTGGGCCATGGATCCATGGTGGTTCGCCGAGTTGGGCGGTGGCGGACGAACTAGGAGGCTGGCGCATGCCGTATGACCTGCGGTTTGTGTCTTCAGGTCAGATGCTGCGCCGACAGGGGGGAAGAGCTGAAGGTGAAGTCAACATCGGCGATCAGGCGAGCCGTCGTGTGCGTGAGGCGCCAAGCAGGCCGTGAGTTCTCCTGGCGCACTTCAGCGCAGAGTCTCGAGCGGGCCCCTCGCGCGTCTGCGTGGTGCGTTCCCCCGGCCCGGATCTCTGCTACCGGCCGGACGAAGAACCCGTGTACGCCACGTTGGGACACCCTGGAAGACCTGATTCACGGCAAGGCCCCGTGTAGCTTCGCAACTCCGCCTCGCACACCTGCACAGGCTGCGCGGCGCAGCCTTCGTCGAGCGAGCACAACTGCCCTTATGAAGTCGTGACTTCCTGTGCGCCATCCATGGCAGCTCAATCGTCAATGGCGCATTCACGACTTTGTCCGGACAGCCCGAGGAGCGCTCGATGCCGACACTGGGCTCGCTGCCCACCGACATGCCTGAACTCAGACTGACATTCGTATGGGGCGACCCAAAGCGCGTCGGGGCCAAGGAGGTTGCCGGCGTGGTCACCATGGCTCCAGAGCAGTTACTGAATGATGGTGTTCCCGGAAACCTGCCCGATAGCTCCCTCGTCCTGATCACCAGTGCGGTGCCTTTTCGGCTCCGCGGTCGCATCACGACGGTGCTGGAAACATTGCTCCAGCACATGAGCCGGAAGGGGAGCCCAGGGCTCATCGTCAGTGCCGTTCCCGGCGCTCGTCAGCCATTTCCCCAGCCTGTCATGGATCAGGCCAAGCGCCTGGACGTCCCGCTCCTGACCACGACCGCACCTGCCGAAAGGTGGGAAGGCGTGCACGACGAAATCCAGCAGTTCAGGCTCAGGCTTGCCGAGCGCCGCGCCTCCCAACTCGGCTCACTCGTCCAGGAACTGCCCGCTCAGCTTGCCGACTCCCGGGCCATGCAGCGTATTGCGGACTGGCTCGCACGAGTCCTGGACGTTCAGGTCCTGGTCAGTGAGCCGGAGCGGGTCCTTGCCGCTTCGCCGGCCACCGCGGCCGAACAGCTCGCACAGGCCATCATCCAGCAGTCCATCGACGCCGGTCTGCCCGATGCTCCTTCCAGGCCGCATACCCAGCTCATTCCGCTGGCTCCGACCTCAGGGGTGGACACGGTACTTGCCGTGGCACGCCGAATTCCGTTCGATGAGGCGGACCTGCGGCTGCTGCGTCACGCGGCGAAGCTGTTGGGACTCGTGGACCAGGCGCACCGCGAGTACCGGGCGGCCTCCGACGCCTCCAGGGCGGCACGCAGTGCAGCTTTTGAGCTGCTTTTGGACGGTGAGGTAGCAAAGGCCCGTCGTGTCATGACCAGCATGGTGCCCGGGCTGCTGGAGCCGGATACTGCTCGTGTCTTCGTCGTGGAAACCGAGCAGGCGCATCGGGATGCCGCTGTGCGTCGTTGCAGTGCCGCCATCGGCCATCATGCTCTCGTCGTACCCGACTCAAGGAGAGCGCGAAGGATCATAATCGTGCATCCGATCCGCTCCGAGGAGGACAATGGGGCCGCCGTTTCTGCCGAGCTCACCTACCTGGTCGGCGCATTCGGAACCCATTCGTCGCTGGGCGGCAGCGGCGTCTACTCCATGACGCTTCTCGCCGATGCCCTTCACGAGGCGATCACCGCGCAGAGCTTTGCCGCACTGCAGCCAGACCCGGTAGCCCTTTCGGTACATGAGTCCGACCTCGTCGGCCTTCTTCCTCAGGCGGAAGCACAGCATTGGGCCCGTCATCTGCTGAGTCCACTGATGCGGGACGGGGCGCAGTGGGAGTCGATGCGTGAGACACTCCCGGCCGCCCTTGCCTATCCGTACACGGTGGCTGCTCGCCGGCTTCACTTGCACCGCAACACCGTCATGCGCCGTGCTGCACGGGCGGCTGAACTCCTCGACATGAATTTCGGACGGGTGGGCGACCGCATCATCGTCGCTCTGGCCCTGGAAATGGTCACGCAGAGGGAGACAGCCGTCCCGGCCGCGCTCACCGGCGCGGAACCGCCCGCGCTGACAGGCCTCCTGGCCGCCCCTCAGGTGCAGGCGTGGGCGCAGACCCTGGTCCGGCCAGTCCAGGCAGATCGGCGCGACCTTCTGACAACGGCACGTGCCTGGCTCGCCTTTGACACACATGTCGAGCCCGCGTCCCGCGCGCTCGGGCTCTCCGAGGTGACGGTTCGCTCCCATCTGCGCGCTCTTGAGAACCACATGCAGCGCGATCTGGCCACCCTTTCCGGTGTGCGCGACCTCCACGTCTCTCTGCACGTCGCTACGGGTAACCCTGGTCTTCTCACAGATCACCCTGATGACGGTCTGTGCATCATGGCCTGAGCCAGGTCAAGAATTCAGAACAGCATGCCGTTCCCTTGCGTTCGCTCACGTGAATCGTGAACCGTGTGCGGGGCTGTGCGTATTCGAGGCGGATGAAATCATCAACAACCGGCGAACGGTCTCAATGGGAATGTCTCAGGGTGGCCGGTCGGGCCCCCGGGGCGGCCATCCGTGTCAGTGGTGTGCACCCCCGGCGTGAACATCTCACGGGAGGTGCACACCTGCAGTGTCAGGTGGCTGCCAGGTGCAGAGCCGAAACTCCCAACCCGTTGGTTTGTGCAGAGGCGTAATGGCGTCGCCTACCGCATATGCATAGCGTTGCTGGTGCAAGTCGATGCCCAGTTGCGGGATGAGTGAGCTGGACCGATCCACGCCATAGCAGCGCGGTACAGGCTCTTTCTGACGTCGGGCCCCCCGAGACAACAGGGCGAACGATATGAACGTGAGGTACCTGAAAGGCCCGCCGGAACGGCGTGCTGCCGTGTCAGCGGGCGGCAGCGGATTCCGGACAGGGCCGATCCGTATCCAGACTCCCGACGCGGACAGACGTGGCGCTAGCATCCGCCGGCGCTCGTCGGCGTCGTTCAGGTCGGTCACGGGCTACCAGACCCGTGACGGGTCTTCCGTCGGGGTAGAGCATCTCCTCTCCCGGCGCGTGGTGCGCGGCAGGAACGAGGCCCGCTGCTTCGAGGCATGTGTCGTAGCCAATACGCCCCCTGGCACCGCAAACCTCCCGGATCTCGCATATGAAGGAGCGCACCGATGATCCACCCCCACCCAGAAGCGTCCAACTCTGACGAGTTCAAAGGCTTCAACGAAGCCCGGCGCATCATGTGGTGCCATGAGGCTCGTACGCGCGTGTACGAGCGGTTCAAGCAGACGAGCTTCATTGGTGACACAAACGTTGCAGCGGTCCACGTCGACAACACCACCAGGGCAGACCGCGTGTTCCTCGTGGCATTCGACAAGGCCGGCCAGCAGGTCGGCGTCGACATCCTCTACATCGACGAGCCGAATCAACACCTCGACATCGCGTCCGAGTTCGACCACGACTTCACCGGCATGGACATCGTTCCGGACTCTCGGCTTGACCAGGCCATCTCTCGTGAGAACGGCTGGGTCGTCAACCTGAAGGTACTGCGCGAGTACGAGCCCTTGGCCGATCGCCGGGCCACGCAGCGCGCGGTGTTCCTGGCGCATCTGCAGGACATGATGAAGAACGGCGAGGTCCGCGGATTCCTGTTTGGCCGGGGTGAGTCCGATGACACTGATGCGGCGTGAGAGGCCACGACCTCGTACCTCAGACGACCCCGCCGGCCAGGCTGCTGGCGGGGTCGTCTGGTCTCTGACGCTGTTGCAGTGCCGTATTTCCACAACAGGGGAGGGGATCAGCACAGCTGATCCGGGTGTCGAACCCAGGCCGGGTGCTTGGCGGGGAGACATGCCATGGACCGGCTCACGCCGGTCCCGGGTGACACCTCGCGGCGAGCCCTACGAGGCCACGCAGTTCGTCTCGACACCGTCGACCTCCAGGAGCGGCAGCCATGAGCAAACCGCCGAGCGTGGACGACCTCACGGTCCAGTTCCACAGCAACCGCGCTGACGCTACCGCGGCGAGACCACGCCCTGGCAGGCCCCTGAGGGAAGTCCCTGCCGCGCGCGTCCAGTGTCTGGATCCGGCCGAGTCTGGGATCGCGGCTCTCGCTCCCATCTGGTGGGCAGGATTACGCTCCCGCTCCGGATGGCATCCGTTCCGTGACCGAGGAAGTCGAGCGCTGGTGCATCTGTGCACGCGACTGCTGAACCAGCGGTCCCGCAGGGAAGCGGAGTCCTCCGCCTGAGAAGACGACGATGCCCTGACTGCCTCGTGGCGGCCAGGGCATCGAATCAGGCTCGGCCCGCGGCAGTTGTCCCGCCGGGTCGTCACACCTGTGGGATGAGCAGCGAAGCCCCCGCGTAGATGAGATCCGGATTCTGGATCTTGTTCGACTCGACCAGAATGCCGACCGGCACCCCCGTCGTCCCCGAGATCGCGGTGAGCGTATCGCCCGGCTCGATGGTGTACGGCTTCGCCTTCGGCGCGGGCTTCTCCTCGGCCGGTGCACCCGATCCGTTGGGCTTGTCCTCGTCGCCGCGACCGGGCGCCGGATCCTGACTTGCACCTCTCTCGTCATGCTTCCCCGTGCCGCCCTCGTTCGGCTGCTGGGCGCTGCCGCCTCCGGCGTTCTTCTCGTCGGGAGTCCCCGGTGCCTCGACCGGGGCGTGATTGCCCTGCAGTGCCTGGATGAAGCCGCCGTCGGACGTCGCGAGCTGCGTCAGGCCCCATCCGGCGAAGAGCGCCGCTCCGCCCACCATGACGCTGGCGGCGATGACGGGTCCGTTGCCGAAGCCCATCGGGCCGACGCGACTCCCAGCGGCCGCCCTCGTCTGCGCCGACGGCTTCAACGCGGTCCCCACCGGCCTCTGAACCGTAGCTGTCATCCCTGTCTCAACTCCCCTTCGAATAGTGCAAGCAGCCATTCATGTCCGACACCTTCATCCTACTCGTAGTTCAATCGAAGTTGATACAATAAGGGATTGAATGGCGGTCCGAATCGTGCCCAATAGGCCCCGCTGGCCCCCCTGAACCGCCGACCGTCAGACCGTCAGACCGTCAGACCGAACGAAGGAACCGCATCGCCATGGCCAACTACTCCATCTCCGCCGGCCGGATCGCCGAGGGTAAGAACGTCTTCATCCGCGGGAAGCTCGGCTTCGCCGTACTCGCCCGCCTCATCGAGGGCGCGGAGCTCGTCGCCAGCGACGAGCGCAGGACGAAGAACGGCATGACCCCCGTCGGCAAGCCGCACACCACCGCGACGATCACTCACGCCGAGGTCGAGTTCGCCGATGTGAACAACCCCACACTCGAGGAGCAGTTCGTCTCCGAGCGCCGCTTTGACTCGGTGAAGCGGCCCGAAACCGGACCCAACTACTCCATCGACTCCAAGGGCAGTACCCTGCCGGTCATCGCGATCCCTTCTCGGAAGGGCGACGGCACCTACGACCTGGACGAGTCCGGCCAGGAGCTCGCGCAGGGCCTCGACGTCACGCTCGTGCTGCGCACCTACAAGCCGAAGAACTTCAACAACCGGGGCCTGGCCCTCGAACAGGTGATCGTTCACGAGACGCCGCGCTACTACAGCGCCGGCGGCATCGACCAGGCTGAGCTGGCTGCGCGTGGCATCGTGCTCAACGGGACGCCGCGCCCCGTTCAGGTTGCTCTCGCACCTGCCGCCGCGGTCCCGGTGGCGACCGAGGTCGAGGACGGCCTGTCCTTCCCGGCCCCGCAGCCGGCGTCCGCACCTGTGGCTGTGGCCGCGCCGGCTCCGGTTCAGAGCGCCCTGGCGACCGCCGCTGGTGCTCCTGCTCCTGTCGCCGCTCCGGCTCAGCAGGAGAGCCTGGAGCAGAAGCTCGCGCGTCTTGAGACCGAGAACGCCTCCCTCAAGGATGCCGGTTCGGCCGTGGGCTCGCCTGTGGGACCCGGACCCTGGGACGGCTCCGGCCCGGCACAGCAGGCGGGGATCACTTACCAGGGCTGATCCACGTCGCCTATCGATGAGGCCCCCGTACTCGCATCCGTGCAGTACGGGGGTCTTGTCTTTCTCCTCTCCTCCTGACTTCTCCGATCGAGAGTGCGCGTCCCACGATGACTCCAGTCGACCCTCATGCCTGGTTTCCGCAGTTCTACGGCAACTCCGCGATCCGCACGCTCGCCAGTGCCTGTCGGTGGACCATCTCCGGACAGATCGGGGAGGAGACCCCCGGCGATCCCTCCAAGCCGCCGAAGCGCAAGGTGCCGATCGACGTGCGGCACCTGCTGGACGGCTGCACGTCCAGTTGCCAGCACGCCGGCCCACTACGCGGAGCCTTCGCCCTGGACGAGACCTGCCTGCTGACCCTCGACGAACTGACCGCGGCGATTCCGAACGCCGCGAACACCGCCTTCTACCTCCAAGCCCAGACTGACGGGCTGCTCGTCCTCGATATCGAGGCCGGCTGCCCGCCAGGTGTGGCCGCAGACCTGCTGCGGCTGCCGGGCAGCCTCTACTCGGAGCTGTCGATGTCCGGCCGGGGTTTCCATCTCGTCATGCCGCTGCCGAAGAACTTCCACGACTTCCCTATAGCCGCCGGCAAGCGCGTCCTGCGCGAGGAACACGGCTGGTACGAGCTGCTCCTGGACCACTGGTCGACCTTCACCCGCCAGCCGGTGCCCGATCGCATCGTTGCCCGTGTCAACGCAGCAACTACCGCGCCGGCCTTCACCTCCATCGAGGACCTCTACGCTCAGCTGGCCGTGAACGCCAGCGAGAGCTCCGGTGCTTCCGCATCAGTTGTAGACACCGCCGAGGACATGCCCGACATCCCGTACTCGCAGGCCATCGTTGAGCAGACCCTGGCCAGTGCACGCCACCAGCTCCGGGACCCTGGCGACTTCAACCACGACATGTCCCGCTGGGAGTTCTCGGTTCTCGCCTCGCTCTACGGCTGGATGCGGACGCAACTGCGCGCCTACAGCGCCCTCGGAGTCGAGTATTCGGCGGGCGAAACCGCGTGGTTGCTCTACAAGGCGGCGCTCGACGTCATCCCCGCGCGCCCCAAGCACAGCGAGCGGCGCAACGGCCGGCCCTTCCTCCTCGACCGGGCGGCTGCGCTCGTGGCCGACCGAGAGGCCCGCTCCTCGTCAGCCAACTGACGCTTGGTGCCTCTTCCTGCTGCTGCTTCTGTTCCTGGTTCGTCTGCTGCTTCTGGCAGCGGGTGGGGTGGGTGACGGTTGCCGAAGCGGGGCCGATCACAGGTGGGAACAGCGCTGAATCGCGCGGAGCGCGATCGGGTGGCGATGTGCAGCGGGGCTCCATCGCGACCCATGGCGGGAGTGCAGGTCCCCGCCGGGTTCCGACGGCTCGGCACGCGCCACAGGACCGTTCACGGCCTATGCGGCCTCGGCATCGCCGGGAGCAGCAGCGCCGTCCTCCGTCGTCTCGTCCTCTCCCACGCACAGAAAAGACAACGACATGAAGTTCAACGACACCCTGACGACCCTCATCAAGCAGGCCCTTGAGGTCGGCGCGACGCCCGCCCTCATGGGCGAGCCCGGCATCGGCAAGTCCAGCTTCGTGGAGGCCCTGGCCTACTCCATGGGCACGCAGGCATTCACGCTGCCGTGCAACCAGCTCGCCGACAAGGCCGACCTCACCGGTGCGCGCCTGGTGCCATACACCAAGGACGACGGCACGCAGAGCTACAAGCAGGTCTTCTACCCGCACCAGGTGATTCAGGAGTGCATCGACTACGCCGAGAAGAACCCGCGCGAGTGGCCGATCCTCTTCCTCGACGAGATCAACCGCACTACCTCCGACGTCACCTCCGGCGCGCTGACCCTGGTCACGCTGCGCCGCATGGGGTATGTGGAGCTGCCCAAGAACGTCCGCATCGTCGTGGCCGGCAACGACAAGGGCAACGTCACCTCTCTCGACGAGGCAAGCCTGTCCCGCTTTGCGATCTTCCACGTCGAGCCCGACGCCGCCACCCTCATGTCCGTCCTCGGCGACAACATCAACCCCTGGGTGAAGACGGTACTCACCCAGTACCCCGGGCTCATCTTCCAGAAGTCGACGCCCGAGGCCATCGTCGCCGACGGCCAGGACGACGACGACAACGGCAACGTCACCATGGCCGAGCTGTTCGACGGCGGCGAGGAGATGAACCAGCTCACCACGCCGCGCACCATCGACAACCTGTCGAAGTGGCTCAACGCGGCCGACCCGCAGCAACTGGCGCAGTACCTGGCGACCCCGATCCAGATCGGCGACCGCGAGACCTCGCTGCTGAACGAGGCCATCGAGGCCTACGTCGGGGACACCACGTTCACCACGCAGCTCGTGGCCACCATCGCCCAGGACCTGGCGAGCAACGCCGGGGGCGTGCAGCAGCGCCGGGTGAACGTCCCGAAGCCGAACTGCTACCAGAGCCTGAAGGCCGCGGCGACCGTGACCGACATGGCCGCGGTCATCGTGACGCTGACCGACAACGAGAAGTCCGGGTCGCTGCTGTACGCGCTCAAGGAGAGCGAGGACAACGCGCGCCTCATCGAGCAGCTGGCCCAGGCCATGACCCAGATCGAGCCGGAGCACACCCGCACGCTCATCGAGTTGGTGACCAGCCAGCAGATCGACCGCCAGAACCTGGAGGCCTTCATGGAGACCGACGCTCCGATCGTCAACCAGGCCAAGCCGGTCCTCTCGGCCTTCCTCTGATCGATCGATCACCGGTGGTGGGGGTCGCTGCGGGCTGCCGTCCTTGCTGCACCTCCCCACCACCGGCGGCGCTCTGGCGCCGCCTTGTCCTCAGAAGGAGACCACGACCTATGACGATCACCGTCACGAACCAGAAGCCGGCCGTACTCGACGCACTGCACACGATCTCGTGCACCGGTGACTACGACCCGATGCCGGCGATCCGGCAGACTCTCGTCGACCCGCTGCTGGAGCCGTTGAACCCCAGCGCCCCGGCGAGCATCACCGACGCCCAGGGTGCTGATCTGACGGGGGACATCCCGGATCTGGTCCTGAGCTGCCTCGGCGACACGCTGAACGTGGCCAGCGAGCAGACGGTCAAGGAGGTGCTCGGGCAGACCCTGATCAACTTCGACCAGGGCACACCGCTGCCGGTTGCCGAGCTCTTCGCCGTCCAGGCCGGGCAGCAGAACAAGATGCCCGCACCCTCCCCGCGGGTGCTCTACACCGCGCAGGCCGATGTCCTGCCGGCCGCGAAGGCACTGCTGGCGGGGACCGGCGAGGAGAGCGCCTTCTTCGCCTCCGTCGCCTACACCTTCCACCCCGACACCCTGGGGTTCTGGTTCCAGTCCTCCGCGGCCTTCGACGGCTTCAAGACCTGGTTGTCCCAGCAGACTCAGACGATGGCCAGCGCGCTGCCGCCGGCCACCACCAAGCTGCTCAACGACTTCACGGCCCTGTCCCTGAAGGGGCTCACCGAGTCGCTGCTGGTGCGCAAGGACGACTCTGACGCCAACGACGAGCACTCCTTCGCCCGCGTACTCGTGCACATGCTCATGAACTACGTCGAACAGCAGCGGGCGCAGGCCAGCCGGCAGAACACCACCCTGGACACCGGCGTCCTGCCGTTCACGGTCGGGGAGCTGTTCTGCCCGCGCTCCCTCGTCCTGGTCAACGTCGAGGCCCATGCCCGGGCCACCGCGGCGAAGATCGCGGCGGAGTGGAACCTCATCAACCAGTCGCTGATCTCGCCGGTGAAGGTCGTCTCGAACACGTCGCTGTCCAGGCTCACGTCGCTGCCCCGGGCCGCCGCCCGGGCCGCCGCTCTGGGAGCCAAGCAGCAAGCGGGCCAGCTCGGTGGCCGCAGCGCCCAGGTGGCGTTCCGCAAGCAGCCGCCGAGCAAGCTGGACCTGTTCAAGGACATCACCCGTGTGCTGCGCCGGATGGGCAAGGTCAACAAGTCGCAGAACATTTTCCGCACAACGACGGCGACCTTCCTCAAGGCCAACCGCCGGAACCCGGACGACTTCAACAAGCCCGGCCGGATCACCTCGGTGCAGTACATGCCCGACCTGCATATCTACATCGACACTTCCGGTTCGATCTCCGAGGAGAACTACCAGGAGGCGGTCATGATGCTCATCCGGATCGCCAAGAAGCTCAACATCAATCTGTACTTCAACTCGTTCAGCCATTTTCTGTCCCAGGAGGTGATGCTGCGTACGGAGAACAAGTCGACGGCTCAGATCTGGAAGGAGTTCCGCAGGATCCCGAAAGTCACGGGCGGAACCGAGTACATGCAGATCTGGCAGTACATCAACGCCAGCCGGGTGCGCCAGCGCAGGCTCTCGCTCATGATCACCGACTTCGAGTGGTCGCCGCCGTCCAAGCGTCAGGACCACCCGAAGAACCTGTACTACGCGCCGTGCTCCGCCATGGACTGGTCGTCCATGGTGGACCTGGCCAAGCGTTACGCCGACTCGATGCAGCACATCGACCCGAGTATCCGGCAGAGACTGCTCGGCATGGTCGTCTGACCCTGCGCCTCCCAGCAACCGCCAGGAGCGGTGCCGTGTGAGCAACTCCGCTGACCGGCACTGCTCTTGTCGATCCTGAATTCCTCTCTCGCCCATCACGGCGAGCAGCCGCACTGTGGAGGAATCTCCGATGCGGATTCCCGCGGATGTGCTCGCAGCTCTGTCAGGCCGTACCAAGGCTGATGGCCATCGCCTGATGCTCGTCGGCCCCCGTTTGCCTCCCGCCCTGTACCAGCGCGTCAACGAGGCCCTCGAAGCGGTCGGCGGCCGATGGGCTAGGGCCGAGGGCGCTCACCTTTTCCCCGTCAAAGCCGCCGAGGCGCCCGCCCCTTGCTCACCACCGGTGAGTCGAGTGGGTTCGTCACTCAGGAAACAGTTGTCAAGCCGACCTCAAACCCGGAGGAGAACTGAAGACTATGAAGCTGTGGCAGGTGACCCGCACAGACGGCTGGGGGCGTGACGAGTATGACGCCGTCGTCGTCCGTGCCGAGAACGAGGACGAGGCGCTGCGTACTGTCTGCGGTGGCCCCAGCAGAGACCCCGCACTGGCATCGATTCGGTACTTCGATGACGAGCCGTTGCGGGGGTTCCGCCTTGATCGGTCCAACGCCAAGGTCGAGGAGCTTACTTCCGAGGGGCCATCCGGCATGGTCATTGGGAGCTTCAACGCTGCATAACCCGTGCTGAAATCGAAAGCCACTCTGGCCTACACCCGACATCCCAGCCCAGGACGCGCAGGAACTCGGAAACCCGGCCGACATCGCCGCGGAGATCGTCGCTGATCTTCGCAAGGCAGTCGCCGCTTTCGAGGAGGTCGCTGCCACGCTCACCAAGCCTGCGCCCATCACCGCGCCGGGCGCTGTCGAGGCCACCTGATCCGGCTGCCCCTCGGAAACCGTCAAGAGCAGTGCTGCTTTGGCAACCCCTGACTTTCCCCCTTACCCATCCATATCCCCGCTCGGGACACCGTGGCGCATCCGCCCAGCGCGCCACCACGCCGAGCGACCCGCACCGAAGGAGGACCCGGTGGGTCTCAGCAACTTCACACCCGGCGGCTCCGACGACGACAAGGGCAACGGCGGTGGCGGCAGCCTCCCTCCGCAGTTCCCGTCCGGGGGACTGCCGTCCAGCGGTGGCAGCGCCGATGACGTCAAGGAGCTCCTCGTCGACTACAACGAGAAGTTCAAGAACGCCGATCCGACCATGTTCCGTGACACGCTCATCGGGCAGGTCCTCTCGGTCATCATCAGCAAGACCAAGCCCAACACCCTGCTGGTCGGTTCCGCCGGCGTCGGCAAGACGAAGATCGTCGAGGACATCGCACGGCGCATCGCGCTCGGCGACGCCCTCATTCCCGACCAGCTCAAGAACTACACGATCTACGAGCTGCCCATCACCAACATCATCGCCGGGACCGGCATCGTCGGCTCACTGGAGGAGAAGGTCAAGGCGATCGTCGAGTTCGCCTCGGATCCCAAGAACAAGGCCATCCTGTTCATGGACGAGATCCACCAGATCACCGGAGGGTCCGGCAGCCACGGCGACGCCGTCGGCCGCAAGATCTCGCAGATCCTCAAGCCGGCCCTGGCCCGCGGCGACATGTCCGTCATCGGTGCGACCACCAGCACCGAATCCCGGGCCTTCGACGAGGATCCGGCCTTCGCCCGTCGCTTCACCCGGCTCATCGTCGACGAACTGAGCGTGGAGCAGACCCTGGCCGTGATGAACACGGTCCGTCCCGGCCTGATGGCGCACTATTGTCACCAGATCGGGGTCTCCGACGACGTCCTGGCCTCGGTGGTACAGATCGCCGAAACGAACTCCCGGGCTGGCCAGCACCGGCCGGACAACGCCATCACGCTGCTCGACCGGGCGATGGCCGATCGGGTCCTGGAGCAGAAGAAACTCATCGTCCAGGCCGAGGTCGCCGGCGACACGGCACTCGCGCAGACCTTGCGATCCATGCCGCAGGTGCCGCTGACGAACACCCGGGTGCTCGATGTGGCCAAGCGCCTGATGACCGGAAACGCCCAGCGCAAGGATCTCGACGTCGCCGTGCTGAGCGCCACGCTCACCAGCCGCCTGCAGGGCCAGGACGACGTACTCGCGAAGCTCACGGACCGTCTGGCCCGCGAAGAACTCGACCTGTTCCCGACAAGGACACCCACGACGTGGCTGTTCGCCGGGGCCTCGGGTGTGGGGAAGACTGAGGCGGTCAAGATCATCGCTGAGGAGATGACCGGCAGTGAGCCGATCATCCTCAACATGACCGAATTCCACGGCGAGTGGTCGACGTCGAAGATCATCGGCGCACCTCCCGGCTATGTCGGATCGGACTCCAACCAGGAGCTCCCGTTCGACACGCTGGAGTCCAACCCCCACCGGGTGATCTTGCTCGACGAGTTCGAGAAGGCCGACAAGGCCGTGCAGCGCCTGTTCCTCTCGGCGTTCGACGAAGGCTACATCCGCAACGCCCGCGGCAAGATACTGGACTTCTCCAAGGCCTTGGTCATCTGCACGACCAACGCCGCCCGTGATTCGCTCGACGGCAAGATGGTCGGCTTCGGCAACAACCCGAAGACCGTCTCGAACCAGAGCCTCAACAAGGCGCTGGTGCAGTTCTTCGACGCCGAGCTGCTGGGCCGGTTCTCACTGATCGTGGGGTTCAACCCCATCGACCGGCAGACCTACCGGCTGATCATGGCCGCCGACTACGAGCGGCAGCGTGAGCGGATCGCCGAGGCCAAGCCGCGGCTGGCCCAGGCGCTGCCCGTGGCGATGCCCGACGACGAGCTGCGCGCCATCGAAGAGGCCACCTACGTGGACTCCCAGGGGGCGCGGCCGGCGCGCAAGGCTGTTCGCACCTGGATCGAGGACTACCTGCTCGCTGCCCAGACCGGTGGCACATCCTCGACATCCCCGTCGGACGACTGAACGGCCGCCCGGATCGCCTGAGCGCTCCCGTTCAGGATGCTCAAAGCGCAGGAGCCCTCGGCGTCCTCACCTCCACGCCTTCACAGCTCAGAAAGGTAGGTCTCTGTCGGTTATGGCCTGGATCCAGACCCTCAATGCGACGTCCCCGAAGGGGCAGCGAGTGGAGTACTGGCAGAACCCGGGAGGGGGATACTCCCTGGCTGAGTCCCCAGCGCTGGTACGGGTGTCCGGTCACACCGTGGTCAACGGCTGGTCATGTGATGGCGAGACGTATGCGGAGTACGCGCGCATCGTGCGCGAGGGGCACGTCCCTGTCAGCACCGACGCGCACGAGGAGGCGTGATCATGAAGTAGGACGAGTGCGGGAGCGGTATGACCGTGCGGGACACCCGTACCGCAGAGATGTTCACGGTCGTCGGTCGTCGTGGAGTCACCGACGACGGCATCGCCACTGCCACCGACTGCGGTGCGTGGGCCGAGCAGGCCGAGCCGAACTCTGACGGTATCAAGGAACTGTGGGTCGTTCACTGGTCGCACCTTGAGCGCGTAGCCGACTGATCCTCCGGATCATCGGGCGCACCCCTTGCCGGGTGCGCCTTCCTTGTCAGCCCCTTGGACCTCAATGCCGTCGACGGTCCCGACCGGCGCTGTGACTCGCCATCGAAGTGAGATGAGCTGCCGATGAACGACCGCGCGCCTGGGTGACGCGCGGCGTCCGGGGCGTGGCTTTGCCGCATACCCCGGATTCAGAGGCCTGACGGCCCCTGACGGGTGGGTTGAGGGGAGAACCGGCGGGGCTCGCCGACTGAGGAGAGCCCCGCCCGTGTTCGTACCTGCCCCCGGGATCCAGCCCTGTCGCGGTGCATCCGTTCGCCTTTGAGTATTGGACTGACTGTCTACCTCTTGTCGGAATTGCTGCGCGAAGCGATTCAAGCTCTCTCAATCCGCCTCTCGAACCATCGAAGAAAGGCAACGACATGCCTGTCCTGCTTGATGACCTCGATCTCTCGGCCAATGCCGTTGCCCAGAAGGCCGTCGACCCGAAGTTCTTCTCCTCGAAGCTCACCGGCAACGGAAAGAAGCTCGGCCTGCTCAACGAGTCCCTGCTGCCGATCAACACTGCCACCAACACCGCCTACGCCAAGGCCACCGACATCGAGGTCAAGCAGAGCTCGACGCAGCACGACATCACCACGACATCGATCCCGCTCGCACCGATCACGCGCCGCGCTCTGAACGCAGGCGGGTCCTTCACCCTGCCGACCCCACACGCCGACGACCGCTTCGCTGTCGACACCTCGTCCAACCAATTCGACGACTGGAACGTCGCCTTCGACATGACCCCGCAGGCGCTCGTGTTCTACGAGGACAAGTCCGGCGGCACGTCCACGCGCGACCTCGTCATCCAGTACCGGATGGAGCTGTACTTCTTCAAAAAGGGGCTCTCCGAGCCCGAGCGCGCCACCGCGGTCGCACGCGCGGCCGGCTACGGCAACCACAACGCCTCCGTCTTCCTCCAGTGGGACACCAGCCCGCTGGACAACGCTCGCGACTACGTCCAGGACGTGCTCACATCCGCCGGCCTGACCGCCTCCAACCTCGACGATGAGTTCGACGAGTGGATGCGCCAGTACCCGATCTACGAGCGCATCACGCGCCTGGCCCAGATCTGGGACTCCGAGACGATCGCCGACGAGGTCTGCCGCTACATCCAGGACATGCCCGCGAGCCCGACGGAACAGCAGCTGAACATGCTCGCCATCCAGCTGCGCTACCTGGAGAACTACAACGCCCCACTGGAGGCATACCGCCAGATCCACAAGCAGATCGACGCGACCTTCTCCGACCGGGTCGCCACGCAGCTGTCGAAGCAGAACCTCAGCCTGCTGATGAACCACACGCTCGACCACCTGGAGCAGATGAAGGCCCAGCTGGTCGTACCCGCGCAGCCGGCCACGCCTCCGGCACTGCCGGCCCACCTGTCCAAGCAGCAGCTCGACGCGCTCACCACGCACGAGCCGCTGGTGATGACGCAGGCGGGAGCCGGAACCGGCAAGTCGACCGTGATCCTCGAGCGCATCAAGTACCTCGAAATCTGCGGGGTCCCCGCCTCGGACATCACGGTGCTGTCGTTCACCAACGCCGCGGCCGACAACATCACGGAGAAGAACCCGGACGTCGGCTCGATGACGATCGCCAAGATGATCATTGACATCTACTCGATGAACCACCCGCGGCACAAGGTCTCGGCCATCGACACCATCATCAACTCGATCGACATCTTCTACCCGAACAGCCAGTTCGCGGCGACGTTCCGCCACCGCCTGCTGGAGCTCGACCAGAACAGGACCGGTGCCTTCACGGCCCTGAACACCTTCGTCGAGAGCTACTTCGACGAGGTGATATCCCTTCTCGACCGCATCGAGCAGACGTCGCTGGAGCTGCAGATCATCATCTGCTACCAGAAGATCGACGACATGGCCGAGCCGGCCCACGTGCAGTCGAAGTACCTCATCATCGACGAGGTACAGGACAACAGCGTGTTCGAGTTCATCTACGTACTGAAGTACATCACCAAGCACGCTCAGTCCCTGTTCATCGTCGGCGATGCCTCGCAGACGCTGTACGAGTTCCGCTCAGCGAACCCACGCGCGCTCAACACACTGGAGGGCTCAGGGGTCTTCGCGACCTTCAAGCTCACGACGAACTACCGGAGCAACCAGGAGATCCTGGACTTCGCGAACGTCGTGCTCGGCGGACTGGAGACCAACCAGATCGCCAACATCCAACTGCAGGCGAACTCGCTCGCAATGCCTACGGCGGACTCGTTCCAGGAGAAGGTCATTCTGGAGTACCGCGAGGTGGCCAGGCTCACTGGGTTCGTCACCCAGGACCTGCCGGCGATCGTGCGCAACACGGTCATCCCCGACTACGTGGGCAAGTGCCTGGACCGGGGCGAGCAGGTGGCCTTCCTGGCCTTCTCGCGCGCCGAAGTGTCCCTGATCCAGGATGTGCTCGAAAAGCGCTACCCGCACCGTCGCGTCGCCTCTCTGGTCAGCGACCGCGTCTACGCCACGGACATCTTCTCCAAGTACATCAAGTTCTTCTGGAACGACGTCCTGCAGGCACCGCCGACCAACGCCGCGTTCGTGGTCTCCCAGGGGATCAAGGACAACATGGACAAGCTGACGAAGAACGCTGCCAACGCCAACGTTGCGAAGGCGATCCTGCGCACGATCTCCGAGTGGTGGATCGAGAACAGCACGACCATCAACGGCTGGGTCACGCTCTGCCACCAGGGCACGCTCACGCACGAGGCATTCTTCGATCGGCTGCGCGACAACCTCCTCTCCTTCGAGATTCAGCGGAACCAGCAGAAGCTGAACATCAACAAGCAGAAGAACCAGGAACGCAAGCGGAAGAACCTCGAGTCCAAGGCCGACCTGATCGTTTCGACGATCCACGGCGCCAAGGGCCTCGAATTCGACAACACTGTCGTCCTCTACAGGGAGGACACGAAGATGACCCAAGACACCAAGCGGATGTTCTACGTCGCCTTCACCCGTGCCATGAGGAGCCAGTACGTACTCGGCTACGGCACCGTGAAGAACCCCCCGATCCAGAGCAGCTACGAGCAGATCGTGACGGCTCTGACCGAGCGCGACAAGAGGAACGCCGCTCGCGCCCTCGGCATCGATCCGGATCTCCTGGACGACAACGACAGCGCTGCTCCCAGCAGCGCCGACGACCGCTCCGCGGTCACCGCGGCCGTCTGACCAACCGCCGCCACCTCATGCCGCAGGGGCGGGTGTCTCGCTCGTCGAGAACACCCGCCCCAGGGCCTCCAACTGCCGAAGGGCGGGTTCCTCCTCACGGACACCACCGTTCAGAACTTCGCCGCCCCGGACATCACGCCTGACGGCCGCCCCGCGATCCGCTTCACCGTAGGCATGGTGCCTCCTCTCACCCCTCGTAGCCATACCATCCGACGGGGCCGCCGAGCTCCCACAGGACGTCATGGGCCCGAACCAACCGAAACGGAGAACGCCGATGACCATCCAGCCCGGCCAGATCTACCGAGCCGTTTGCCCCAACAGGGCCGACCCGCTTGAGCGACACATCCGCATCAAGGTCACCGCCGAACCCAACCGGTTTAACCTCAGTCGCTGGACCGCTGGCAAGGTCCAAGTCGTCACTCTCACTGACGAAGGGCGGGAGGTTCGGCCCCGCTCCATCAAGGTGAACAAGCTTCACGCCAGCGCGACCACCCGCGACGGTCAGCCCCGCCGCACCGGCTACGTCATAGAGACCCAGCCCGCCCGCTGCCGCTGTCACAGTCGAGACGGTCTGACCGTCAGCCGACACGAGAACGACTGTCCGCTCGCCACCCAGCCCGGCGGGAGCAGTTGATGACCACCCGACCCCGTAACTGATCGTTTCAGAATGAGGTTCGGAGCTTTCGCAGGCAGATGATGCTGCAGGCGAGTTGGAGCAGGCCGAGGTGGAGGTCGGCGCGTATCTCGTAGCGGATCCGCAGGCGCTTGAACTGGTGGAGCCAGGCGAAGGTCCGCTCGACCACCCAACGTGTCTTGCCGAGTCCGGAGCCGTGGGCGACGCCCCGGCGGGCGATCTTCGGGGTGATTCCGCGGCGGCGGAGGATGCGGCGGTACTTGTCGTAGTCGTAGCCGCGGTCGGCGAACAGTCTTCGGGGGCGTCGTCGGGGCCGGCCGCGCAGGCCCCGAATCGGTGGGATGGCGTCCAGCAGTGGTAGGAGCTGGGTGACGTCGTGCCGGTTGCCGCCGGTCAGTGTGACGGCGAGCGGGGTGCCGTACCGGTCGACGATCAGGTGGTGCTTGCTGCCCGGGCGGGCCCGATCGACCGGCGAAGGTCCGGTGTGAGCCCCCCTTTCAGGGCCCTGACGTGCGAGCCGTCGATGGCGGCGTCGTCCATCTCCAGCAGCCCCGCCGCCCGCAGCTCGGCGAGCAGGGCCTCGTGCAGACGCGGCCACACACCGGCCTCGGTCCAGTCCCGCAGGCGCCGCCAGGCTGTGATCCCGCTGCAGCCGGTCCGCTCGGCAGGTACGTCCCGCCAGCTCACGCTCTTGCACAGCACGTACACGATGCCGCGCAGAGCAGCACGGTCGTCCGCGGGGAGCCGGCCGGGGTAGCGGTGGCGTCGCGGCGGACGTGGCGGCAGCAGCGGAGCCACCCGCTCCCACAGGTCATCAGGCACAAGATCATCCGACACGTGGAGCACTCTGCCGCCCGAACACATCAACTGCCAAGCCCCTGAGCTGAACTCATTTTGAAACGATCAGTAAGTACTGACCATCTGCGGTCCTGCCGGCTGCTCGCCGCCGAGTCCTGCCGCGTTCGGCCCGCACCGACCGGCAGGGGGCGGCGCCACCACACTGGGAGGTCCCGAATGGAACTGCTGCAGCTCGGCGCCCCCGCCGACTCGGGCTTCCGCCTCGACCTCGACGGCACCGCCCGCTTCCTCCATGAGGGCTACACCGTCGCGCTCCAGGTGCGCCGCGCCACCCCCGAGGACGTCCGGTCCTACTACGAGCTGCTGGAGAGCGACCGTCACGACGTCCTTTTCACCGGCACGGTGACGCTGGAAGGCATCGATGCGGGCACGGCCTGCGCCGTCGCGAACGAGCGCGACGGTTACAGCATGAGGCAGGCACTGGAGGAGGTTCTACGCGACGCCGTCGACGATGTCCGCCGTACTGCCGTCCGCCTGAGCGCCCGAGTGGAGCAGATCGACCGCACGCTCAGCGCGCAGCAGTCGTAACAGCTTCACCACCCCGACAGAGTGCGGAAGTTGGTCCCGACGAGCAGCACCCGGCCGCGCTTGTCGCAACGCTCCTGATGTCGACAACCGTCACCCGCACCAAGCCCGCGCTCAATGAGAACGAGGGCGTCTACCGGCCGGACGGCGGCGTGCTTCCGATCCGCTGAGTGTCGCTGCCCCGCTGCCATCTCCACCCACTTACGCCTGCGAAAGCGAGAAGTCTTCATGCCCGCATCCACGATCGTCGCCTCCCGCGGGGAGTTCCGCCTCTACGGAGACTCCGTGCAGACCTTCGCCGATCTGCCCGTGGCCACCTACGCGATCTCCTTCTCTCAGGTGGCCGGCTACAGCCTGCGCCAGACGGAGTCGCTGACATCCGCCGAAGAGACCGTCTACGGCAGCCACGCCTCCCGTGTACAGCGGATCGTCACCGGCTACTCCGCCATGGACCGCTCGCTCGGTGTCATCCTCTCCGGCGACAAGGGCATGGGCAAGAGCCTCATGCTCCGCCTGCTCGCCGAGCGTATGCGCGAGGAACACCACCTGCCCACCGTGCTCGTGCAGCACAACACGCCGGGGCTGGCCGCGTTCCTCGACGAGCTGGGCGAAGTCGTCGTCGTCTTCGACGAGTTCGAAAAGATCTTCTCCAACGAGGACGACGAGTCGCAGAACCAGTTTCTGAGCCTGTTCGACGGGCTGAGCACGACGAAGCGCCTCTACGTCCTGTCGGTCAACGAGCTGCACCGCGTCAACGACTACATGCTCAACCGCCCCGGCCGCTTCCACTACCACATGCGCTTCGCCTACCCCGAGCCCGACACGGTCGCCACCTACCTGCGCGACCAGGTGCCCGGAGTAGCCGAGAAGCAGGTGGCCGAGATCGTCGACTTCTCCCGGAAGTACGACATCAACTTCGACCACCTGCGGGCGATCGCCTTCGAGCTGCGCCTGGGCGAGTCGTTCGCTGAGGTGATCGGTGACCTGAACATCAAGCGCAGCGAACACGCCAGCTCGCGGATCGAGGCCCACATCACCTGGAAGAACGGCGACACCGACGTCTTCGACGGTCGTGTCGATCTGTTCAACAGCGACAGCCCGCAGACCATCAACGACTGGGACACCGGCACCGGGTTGCAGTTCCGCATGCGCGACGCAGTCCCGTCCGAGGACGGCTACCTGCTCCCGGATGGTGCCTTCACGCTCACCGACCTCCGTGACGAGGACGACAGGTCGCCCGACGACGAGAGGGACCTGCGTGCCGCCGCGGTGACCCTGTGCCGTCCCCCGAAGTATTCCATCGACTTCTGAGGACGCCCCCCATCCGAACCGTCGAGGAGCCACTCCGGTCTCCTCGGCGGTTCGCTGTCCGGCTCACGCGTTCCTGTACAGAAAGCAGCCTTCGACCATGCTCAAGTACCGCATCGTTTCCGAGCCCGACCCCGGAGCAGAGCATCGTGAGCCCCGAAGGGCCAACCTTTGCCTCGGCACGGCCCGTCTCGTCACGGTCATCGACTCCGAGGACCTGTTCTGGGCGACCAGGCGTGAGCTGACCCCCTTCGGCAACGACCCGCATTGAACGCCATGCAACCAGATCCGACTGTGCTGCTCGTCTGCCTGGCCGTCGCTGCGCTCGGCATCCTGTGCCTCGCCATCGGCGTTGGCCGTAAGCGGCGCCGGCGGGACCCCACCCGGCTTTTCACCTGGTCCCAGAAGCAGCAGCTCATCCGCCAGACCAACGACAGGTGCGAGCACAAGCCGCCCCTTTGGTTCCGGTGCCCGATACCGGGGACTGAGGCCGATCACGTACACCCCTGGAGCCGTGGCGGGCCGACTGAACTGTGGAACGGCCAGTTGCTCTGCCGCCGGCACAACCGGCGGAAGTCCAACCGCGTGCCGAGCCCCCTCTACCGCTGGCGTCTCGCGCGCCGGCGCAAGAGGTACTGACCACCCCGAGTGGCGGCGGGTCCGCTTCCGCGACAACCGCGAGCTGTCCACCCGCGAGGCGCCGCCTTTCGACCAGGAGACCCGCCGCTGCTGGTGTGGCGTGCCATGGCCCCACGACTGGCCAGGCAAGGACGGCGGCCCACCCCACCCACGTGACGCGCAAGGAGACGACCGATGACCACACAGCTGCCGGTGCCGATACGGTGCGCGGGCCGCCCAACCCTGGGCGGCCTGGTCGTCCCGTGGATCACGCTGCATGCTGGCGGCCGGTACCTGTTCGGGGCGCTCGACAAAGACCGGCGCGAACGGGCATTGGCCGAACGACGCTGCCAGGTCTGCGGGCAGAGCTTCGATGAGCGGATCTGTCTCGCGGTGCGGCCTGCCGATATACGAGTCGGGTACACCGGTGAGCCCGGCATGCACCCGGAATGCCTCGCGTACAGCGTGCGTGCCTGTCCGATGTTGTCGGGGGAGGCCACCCGCTACCGGGCCACGCCCGCGTCGTCGGGCCTGCCGGGGGTTGCCGAAGCGGGCCACGGACCGCGTGCCGGACGTCCCGCCGACGCATTCGATGCATGGTGGATCACACCCAGCTCGTACCGTGTGAAGACCGACCCGGAGCACGCTGGCCAACTGCTGGGCGTCGATCTGGACGTGCCCGTGCTGCGCAAGCGGCCCATCCGCCCGGCAGTGGGCCCGGACCTGGACAGCCTGCTCGCCCTTGCCCGCCAGGCTCTCGGACTCGAAGACTCCACGTTCAGCTGCCCGCATCAGCCCGACGGCGCACTCCAACTGCGCAACACCGCAAAGGAGAGCGACTGATGGCCATCCCCCGGCAGTTCGCGATCTCTGAAGCGCTGATCCGCCGGAACCCGCGTGCTGAGGCGTGTAAAGGCCAGCCTAGGACGTCGGGTTCACGAATCCCAGGCTGCTCCCCCTGGAGCTTGTCATGAGTCCCCGCGTCTGCCGCAGGGGCCGTAAGCGACCGATCCCGTACGACTGCAGGTTGGGTGCCGAGCACTCAGGCGCCTGTAGCCCCTTTACCCACCCGCCCAGACCGCCCCAGAACCCTGACGATCACGTCGCTCTTCTCGTGATGAGCAGGGGCGATCGTCAGCGCTGGAGCTGGGCCCCCTCAAGGAGAACCTCGTGATTGCTGCACACTTCAACCCGCTGGACATCGAGTGCCTCGTGAAGACCGCTGTGGAGCTGTGGGAGGAGATCGACCCCAGCGATCTTTCCGAGCATCAGCAGGACACCCTCAACCGCGCACGCGATGCCATACTCGCCGAGCACACTGACCAGCAGCCTTCCCACCCCGAAGTAGTGACCTTCATCAGGCCGCGCCTGGCAGGACAGGCATGGGTGCTGCGCCGCTGGGATCGCCACGAGAACGAGATGACACTCCATGCGGACGAGGACTCCGGACTGGCCGATCTTGCCGAGTACATCCGCGGGGTCTGGGACAACCTCGTTGGCGAGGAAGGCGTCCCCGACCAGCCGCCCACGAACGACCGCGAGGCTGTGCGGCTCTACTATGGCTCCGAGCGCAACAGCCGCCCGGACGAGGGATTCAACCTCTACGCCGAGGACATCGCCAGGCGCGGGCGGACCCGTGTCGTTCCGCTCGACTACCGCTTCCCCGACAAGGATGCGAGCGAGCAGGCGAACCGGGACGCCACCTTCCACCCGCAGATAGACAACAACGGCCTCCCGTGCGTTGAGGTCGACGGTGTCCTGGTCTTTGCCTACCTTGACCACGATGCCGGCACCGTCAGGGTCTCCGTGCACCTCGACTCCGCGGAAGACCGGCTGGTCCGTCCCGACGGCACTGTACCGCTGCGCGTGGAGGTCGAAGACGCCGTGGTGCTGGACGACAGTGCAGAGGGCACCCCCAAGCGGGATCTGCTGAGCAAGCTGCTCAACGCCGCCGATGACCGCCAGGAGCAGGCAATCCGCGAGGCGGCGTTGGCTGCCGGCGTTCTCTGGCGCTGTCCGACCTGTCAGTGGGACAACCCCGGTGAGGCCACCTGCTGTGAAGGTCCTGGCCCCTGCCGCGTCCCGAAGCCGAAGAGGACCAGCTGACGACCCGGCCCTGGGCCGGCTTCCGGTTGACCCAAGGCACGAACTTGAAGGAGCAGATCATCATGAGCGCGAGCATGCTCATCGCCACCATCGCCTACCCGGCCGAACGTACCGAGCCACCGAACTTCGACCGCGGCCGCCAGGTGCTTGAGCAGATCGAGGATCCCGCACTCTTCAGCTTCGACGACCCCCAGATCGAGCTGGAGGGGCTGCTGACGGGTCTCCACGGCGAGTTCAACCTCGTCGGCGAGGACGGTGCAGCACTCATCGAGTACGCCCGGCGCGCTGGTCGCGCCGTCATCGACAACCTCGAAAAGGCCCTCGATTCCCGAGAGACGACCTTCCTCACCGTCGCCGACTACAGGATCTACATTTCCGGCGGACTCTCCACAGGCGGCAGCCCCGCGGATGCGACCAGCGCGATCTGGAACGCCTACAAGTTGCCCGAGAGCGTGCTGGTGGCCATGGGCTTCATCCCGCACCACGAGTTGCCCCTCTCGCGTGCGAACGGCGGCGGGAACCATACGCCCCTCACCGACACCGACGTAGTCGACGCGATCGCGCTCGGCCTCGGCACCTCCCCGGACTGGCCCGGTGAACACACCCTCGCATGGATCGCCGACACCATCGGCAAGGTGCGCAGCCACCCCGGAGGTCGCGATCCCCGGCAATACCAGGCTGAGTTCGCCGAGAAGCACGCCGTCGATCCGCTCGACGACAGCTTCCTGGCCATGTACGTCGACGCGGATCCCCACCTCTCGGCTGGCCACTGCGATGTCCCGGTGACTGGTGAGGCACCGTCGTGACGCGCTTCTCGCCCCTCCGGCTGCTCGCCCAAGCTTTCCTGAGCGGCGTGGCTGGAACCCTGGCCGTGACCGGCATCTGGTTCGCGGCCGCGGGCGAGACACCGTCGCCGATGACGGGCCTGGTGTGCGCGCAGATCATGACCACCGCGTGGTCGCTCGTCCAGGCCGTCCGCTTCCGGCGCAAGTGGCAAGCAGTCCTTGACTCCTACAGCAAGCCTGCCCTGGGCGAAGGCGTCGACATTCCGCACCGGCCACCAGCCGACAACGAGGAGGACAACCCGTGAACGCCGAGCAGTGGAACGCCCTGCACCCGATCGGCACGCCGGCGGTCGCGTATCCCGGTGTCCGCCCGGAGGACCCGCTCGCGGCCGCGGTCCGGAAGCGGCAGGCGGACGGTCGATTCCTGGAAGAGGCTGACGCGGACCTGTGCCGCGCCCTGACGACCGTCACGCGTACTCCGGATTGGACGCTCGGCCACGGCGACCCCGTGGTGTCCGTCGAGGGCTACCCGGGCGGCATCCACCTCACCCACATTGACGTGATCGTGGAAGCCCCGTCCGAGGTAGCGGTGTCTCGTGGCTGACTACACGTTCGAGACGGTCACCACCAGTGTGTACCGCTGGATCATCCCCGCCCCCGAGCCTTGGGGCGCCGCAGCGGAAGAGATCAGCAAAGCGTGGGCCGTGGCCGCCGACGCTTACCGGGAGACGCACGACCTCGCCCGTACTGAGCCGATCCCCGGAGATGTCCTCCGCTTTCACGTCCGCGACGACGCCATCGTCATCGAATTCACCACCGAGGAGTGAGCATGACCGAGCGAATCGACCTCAAGCCCGCACGACCGCGCGCCCCCCTGCGACCGCTGCGCGACTCGTCGTTCTGGGGCGCTGGCATGGGCGGCATCTTCACCTGCTACCGCATCGACCTGGCCCTGCGGCTCTACCGAGAGCATCATGCCCAGCAGGTCGAGACCCCCGAGGCGGTGCCGGCATGAGCTCCCGTCCGGTTCAGGCCCCAGTGATTGACACGGCGAGCGGCGATGAAGTCCACCCCGCCTTCGGCGTTGCGGTCGTGACGCGCAGTCATGGATCAGGCCGTTCGCTGTTCCAGTCCGACCTGCTCCACAACGAGACCGTCTCGCTCTTCGTCCGCGAGGCCACGCGAGGGCGTGACCTCAACCACGACTGGGTCCATCCGGGCCGGGAGCTCGTGGAGATCGAGATGAGCCTCGCACAGTGGGGCTCGCTCGTGTCCTCCATGGGTCTCGGCAGTGGCGTGCCGGTGACCATCCGGAGTACTGAGCGCGACGCCTTCCTGCCCGAGATCCCGCACCAGCCCCGCACCGCCGAGAACCTGCGGGAGGTCCGGGAGGTCACCGACCGGATGTACGTCCGCGTCAAGGAGGCCACGGCGGCGCTGCACGACGCGATCCACGCGAAAAAGGGCGTGAGGGCCACCAAGGAAGCGCTCAACGCGCTCGAGAACGCCGTCGCCCATGTGGGCAGCAACGCCCAGTTCGCCGTCGACTCGCTGGTGGAGGCTGGTGAACAGGTCGTCGCCCAGGCCCGCGCCGACATCGAGGCCCACGTCCTGGAGGTCGTCCGGGTGACGGGTGCCGCGCCCTCCATCGAAGCCCCGCCATTCGGTGCCCCGGCGCTGCCGGAGCCCGTTGCCAGCGGAGGGAAGTCCACCGGTGCCTGAAAACGTCGTGCCCGACGAGCTGTTCGATGCCGACAATCACACCCTGGCCGGCCGCTCCGACTGGATCGTCCAGGACGGCGGGCTCATTCGTGCCCCCATGGTCGGCGACTTCGTCCCCGAGTCCCTCCAAGCCCCCCTCCGGAGGCCGACTGAAGCACCAGCCTCGACGACGAGGGGAACGCCAGCCATGAACGCACGCACGGCCATGGAGACGCCCTCGCGGCCCCGGGCCGTCATCGTCGACATCGACGGGATGGCCGCCAAGCATGTGCTGCCCGACGGCACACTGCTGCGGGGCCATCACGACTACAGCCTGGTGGTCCGGGATCTGCCCAACCCGCCGGTCATCGATACTGTGAACGCGCTGTGGAACGCTGGTCACCAGATCATCTTCTGCTCTGGCCGGCCCGAGCGTGACGACCGGGGGTACAGCGTCCGCGCTGCGACCCGGCGCTGGCTGGGCCGGCACCTGGGGGAGTGGGCTGACGATTCCCTGCTGCTGATGCGTGGCCAGGGGGACAGGCGCCTGACCACGCGGTCAAGCACGAGCTGTTCAACGCCCACATTCGTGACGCCTACGACGTCCTCCTGGCCCTGGACGACCGTGACCGAGTGGTGGCCCTGTGGCGCTCACTCGGCATCGTCTGCCTGCAGGTCGACGAGGGGAACTTCTGAAGCCGCGACCGCCCATCCAACAGGACCCGCGCTCCGGCCTCGCACGGCGCGAAGTCGCAGCACGGTCTCCTCTTTCTCCTGCCCGGCCCGCCTATCGGAGATGGAGCGATCCATCAATTGCCGCCCATATCGACTCGGCGAGAACCGTCGCATTCGAGTCGACAACAAGCTATTCCCGGATGAGTAGACTGAAGGAATGACTCACAACAGCAATGCTCACGACAGCAGCACTCCCGACGCCGACCTCCCGAGGTTCCCCGTCAATGTCGTCCCGGCCAACCAGCTCAGGCGCGAGGACCTCGCCACGGTGCTGAACACCTTTCGCCGCGGCCAGATCACCCCGCTGATCTTCGGAGACCACAACAAGCCCGAGGCAGTGATCATCCCCTTCGCCGCGTTCGTGCGCCTAATGAAGTACGACCACGCGGCCCACGTCCGTACTGAGGGTGCTTTCCAGGCCGAGCTCTCCCGCCGCATCCAGGAGTCCGACGCCACCGGCGAGGCGGGCATGACCGTCGAAGAGCTCGCCGAGAGCCTTGGCCCGCTCGGTCAGCAGTGGGCGGATGAGCATCGTGCTGTCCAGCAGGAGAAGCGTGATGAGTGAGCATCAGCCTCCCATCCGCTTCCTGCCGACGACCGGTCTCAAGCAGGACCTCCAGGCGCTCCATGACGCTGCGGTGATGCACCCCCAAGGACCGGAAGACCGGCTCCTGCGGGTGGCTCTCAATCAGCTGGGACGGATCAAGCAGGGCGCGCCAAGTACGCACCCGCTGGAATACCTGTCCAGTTATCCCGACCTCTCCGATTGCGAGACCACGTACGTCGGCGCAGATCCGGGTGCAAAGCCCTCGCACCGGATCGTCTGGCGGGAGCGCGCGCCCCAGCGCCCGGGCGAGCCCGTCACTCGCGAGATCATCGCCCTGGGCGAACGCGCGAATGGGCAGGCCTACTACATGGCCGGCCAGCGTCTGGGTCGCCCCGTGGGCTTCACGCTCGCCGAGCTGGCTGCGCAGCGCGAGCCGATCGCGAGGGACCCGCGACCCCGACAGCGCTCGATCGGAAGTTTCGGCACACCATCCACGAACGAGCCGGACTTCCAGTTCGAGTGACCTGTACCTCGCAGAGGCTGGCGTGTTCATCGTCCTGGTCATCGTGCTTGTGCCGATCTTCGCCATCGTCGACGGCCGAGCCTCGCAACTGCACTCGTCCCACCGTGAAGAGAACCCCCATGATGCCTGTGCATCATGGGGGTTCTCTTTTCTGCTCGCTCCTCGTTGTCTACGATGCGGCCCGTAGCTCACGATCCTCGGTGACGTTCTCGAACTCGTCGGCATCCTTGATCGCCCCGTGGGTCTCCGGTGAGATGTCGTCCTCATTGCCCCCCAGTCGGCGGTTGAAGCTGCTCGATGCGGAGAACTTCAGAACCACGTAGTCGTCGACGTTGCTCTTGCCGAAGCGCACCTTGTGACCCTTGTGGTCCTGTCGGTAGAAGCGGCCGAAGCTCGTGAGCACGACCGTCTCTCCGCAGCCGACTGCACCCGTGAGTTCACCAAGCAACGACTCGTACACCTTGTTCACCACTCGGATCGGCAACTCGCTACGAGACGCGACCCGCGAGATGAACTCCCGCTTGCTGACACGCGGATTCGTCTTCTCCATGCCTACACCCTGCCCTGTCGTCGTTCATGCAGATGTTTTACTTAGAAACCAGTCTACCGAATATAGCCATGAGTCGAGAGGGGTGGTCGATCTTATCGAGCGCACTCGCGATGCCTATCGCGACTCATTTTGCTAGAGCTCCAGATCTGGCTCGATCTCCTCTCGCTCGTCCTTGGGCGCATAGTCGACCGACTCGATGATGTTCCGTGTGTTCGGATCGCGGCGCTGGTTCACGACCTTGTTGTGGGACTCCTCGAACCGCTGCTGCGCCGCCACGCGGTGGGCCGCGTCGAGCTTCGCGCCGATGTTGCGCTCCCCGAACTCCATCATCGAGCTCAGTGACGACTTCGCGCCATGCTTGATCGCGTTGACGTGCGGCTTGTTCTGCGCCCGCTGCTGCTCCCATCGGCTCCGGTCCTCCGGCGTGACGTAGCCGAACATCCGCGCGAAACGAGATCCGAACCTGACCTGCTGTTCCTCGCTCTGTTCCTGGCTCATGACCCCTCCTCCTGCTCCTTGTTCGCGTTTCTCGGATCGCCCTCAGGCGGGCTGGTAGTCCTCGGAACCGGCCTCATCCTGCGGGCCGGCCCGCTGCTCGGCCGACGGACCCATAGGGCGCGGCCGCGGCTTGCGCCGCTGCTCCTCGAAGAAGGCACCCGGGTCGTCTACCGCGGCCTGCAGCGTCTGCTGCCACTTCTCTCCGAGGGTCCGCTTCAGCTCGGCCTCAAGATCCGGGTACTTCTCGTTCACTGCCTCCATCGCATCGACGTACGCGTTGGAGTAGACCCGCTGCTGATCCTCGGGCGGCAGGCCGTCGATGTCCATGCTCGCGATCATCACCTCGGACTGGTCCAGGCGGTGCTGGAGCATGTCGGGCAGCCCGCTGGTGTCCAGCCCCTGTTTCTGCGCCGCGAAGCCGACCAGGTAGCCGAGCATGTTGCCCCCGTAGCTCTCTTGGTCGCCGCGGCTCATCGCGTCGAGCAGCGAGGTCTTCATCGTCTCGGCGAGCTGGATCTGGTGGGCGTCCGCGTCCATGGGCCGGCGCAGCGTGAACATCGCGTCCTCGGGCAGACGCCGGCCCAGCTGGTCGTCGAACTCCCCGCTCCACACCGTACGGACACGGTCCGAGCCCGCGATCCGCTCTTCGTGCGCGGGTGCCTTGACGATCCGACCGTGGGCTACTCCGTTGAACATCGTGCACAGCTCGGGCTCGTACTCCATCCGCTCACCGATGATCCGTCGCGCGCGCTGGACGACCTCCTGGCGCTCCAGGCCGTCCTCACTCATCTGCTCGTGCAGCCGCTTGCGCATTGCCCAGTAGCTATCGCGGATCAGGCCGATGTCCGCGCCCGGCTCACGCATCTTCCAGAAGGCGTTCTCCATGAGTGCGACCTCGGTCATGGCTGCCGAGTCCAGAGTGAACATCTCCCGGTGGCCGCGCTCACGGTGCCGCATGGCGTCGAAGCGCTTGCGCCACTTCGTCGTCAGGTGGTCACGCGGATCCGTGCTGCCGACCAGGCGCCCGCGCCGGGCGTCGCTCGGCACGTCATGGAAGATCCTCTGCCGGTGTGCGATGCCGCTCTCGGCAGAGGCGACCATGCCGCGGGTCCTGGTGTCGATGCGCTCCTGGATCTTGTCCTTGAGAGGCTGGAGGTAGCTGTCCATCTCCTTCTTGAAGTCCGGGGCGAGCATCCGCATCGTCATCACCATGCCGACCGCCTGGATGATCGAGTTGGCATTCACGCCGCGCGAGAGCGGCTTGAGGCACGACTGCATCATCATCTGCATGTAGACGTGATGCATGACGCCGAGATCCCGCGTCCGCTCCGTGTCGTTGAAGCCGGGCACCAACAGCTTCGAGTCCCGCAGCGAGGCCATGTACTTCTCACCGGCCAGCCGCGTCTCCGCCCGGAGCTTGAGCAGTTGCTCGCGCTGATCCAGACCCTCGCTCTCGTCCTCGGCCCGGTCGACGTCGATCTGGTGCACGCGCTCACGGTCGGCCATCCGCTCCCGGGTCTTCTTGCCGAAGAACCCGCGGTTACGGTCCCGGAGCCGATCGCGCCAGACGCGCGCACCGTCAGCATCCTCCGGTCCCGGCTCGCCGATCACTTCAGCGTCGATCGGCTCGTCCGAGCGCGAGTCCGACTCGGCATACGTTTTGCCTTCCGGCTCACCGGCCTGATGCCGGTCGTCGCCCACGGGAAGCACCTTGGCCGCGCGCCGACGGCTTGGGGGTCCCGTTCCCAGCTCCTTGTGCTGTGCCATCTCAATACCCCATCCCGTAGTCGTCGTCGCCCTGCGGCTGGTCGATCTCGATGCTCGGCGTGTACACCGGACGCGCCGCGCCCACGCGCACGGCATGCGCAGAGCGGCGATGCGCGCCGCGGGTGCGGGAGGTCTCCGCGTCCTGAGAGATCACGTCGCGCTTGACCAGCGAGTCATCGACAGCGATCACGGCGTTGTCCAGGCTGTGCGTCTCGGCGGAGCCAAGCCGGTCGAGCTGCCGGGACATCTCCGCCCGAGCCTTCCGAGTCCCCGAGGACGCGAACTGCTCGTTCTTCTCGCCGTCGTAGACGCTCTCGCGGTTCCTGGCAGCCTCGACCAGATCGGCGAAGGCGCCGCCATAGGCCATCCGGTCCATCACGGTGCCCCGCAGCGACGCGTCTTCCTCCAAGTTGCGGATGAGGCCGGTCTTCGGGTCCTCCAGCGCACTGGCCACGCGGGCCACATAGTCCGGGTTGACCGTGACTCCGAAGCCCTCCTTGGACTCGTAGAACTCAATGAACTGCTTCTCCCACTCCTCAGCCGTAGCCTGGACGGGCTCACCGTCGAGGAACGCCGTGCGCCACTGGCCCGGGCCGACGTGCTCGATGCTGTGGCCCCTCCAGAGATCGCGGCCGGGGCCCTGGAGCATCGCGTACTTGTGTCGGGCCTCGGCAGCGTCGTGCTTGGCCTGCAGAATTGACTGGGTCACCGGGTAGGTGACCTCCAGGACGGCCTTGAGGTCCTCGCCGCGCAGCGCGCGAACGGCGCGCTGGCTGAACGAGCCGCCCAGACCGGTGCCGTGGGCCTTGATCGCCGTGGCGAACATCGAGGCTTCCTGGTCGGCCTGCGTGATGCCAGGCGTGCCCTGCGCATCGCCAAGGTTCCGGGCGTAGTCGGTGAGCTTCTTCTCGCTCCCCTTGGCACCGGTCTCGACACAGACCTCGCGCACACTCTGCAGGTGCGCCTCGCGATCCGAGAACGTCAGCGCCGCACCGAACTCGCCACGCTGCGCCTGACGGTACAGCCCGCTCAGCTCCTCCGTCACGACCTGCTGGGCGAGCGTGATGTCCTCCGGCTGCTCTGCGCCCGTGAGCGCCTGCAGCCGGAGCCGGTTCGCCTCGCTCCGCGAACTCTGCAACTCCTCAGCCAGTGCGACGTCCTTGGAGAGTGCGACCTGGGTGTCCAGCGACACCTGCATGGCCAGCGGGTGCGAGCCGTCGCCCTTGACCACGCCGGTGTCCAGCAGGTTGGCAGGCACCGAGAGCTTCGCCAGGGCCTCAGCCTTGGCGGCCTCGCTGTGCAGCTTCACCACGGCGACGGCGTCGCCGTCGAAGTCGCCGTCGAAGCAGGCGTCCATCACCGGGTTGATCGCGGCGCCGGTGAGCCGGTCGTCGATCGCGACCCGCATGTAGCGCACGCCGGCGTCACGGAGCACCGGGTCACGCCACACCAGCGCGTGGTCGCCCTTGGCCAGCCCCAGTTGCTCGGCCTTGGCCGAGCTGAGCGCAACTTGGTCGACGTCCAGCCGCGGGTCTGAGGTCCACACCATCGTCGCCGAGTCGGTGAGCCGCGAGGCCATCAGCCCGGTCTTGAAGATGTTGTTCTTGCCTGTCAGCACCCGGTTCTGCACGTCGGTCGTGATCGCCTCGAAGGCGCGCTGAGCGCGCGAGACCGACTCGCTCATGCCTTGGCGCACCTCGGCGCGCTTCTCCGCGGACAGGCCCTGGCTGGCGAGCTGCTCGGCCATGTAGCGGTAGCGGCAGGCCTCGACGAAGACGTCCTGGTAGCCGCGGGTGTAGTCGTGCGTGACGGAGGACCCGTCCTCGAACTCCTGGCCACTGCGCAGATACGAGGACATCACCGGCAGCTTCCACGAGCTCGCGCTCACCGTCTCGGTCTGCTCACCGGTCGGATATGTGAGCGGGAACGGGATCTCCATGTCGCCGCCGCGGTCGCCGATGAGGGCGCCGAAGGATTTGCGCATCGCCGTGGTGTTGAGTCCCGGGAGCTGGCCCGCCTTGCGCGGCTGAGTGCGCAGCAGCCCGGGCATCGGGATGAACCGGCGCTCGGGGCGCTCGTCGAGGCCCTCGGCCTGGCCGACCACCCGCAGCGTGCCGTCAGCCTCCACGTCCATGCCTGTCACGAGCAGGTACTCGCGCAGGTTCGATTCGGCCCCGCTGTTGTGGCCGTAGAACTCGTGCATGATCGACGGGCAGTCCTGAGACTGCAGCGCCCAGGCCAGCTGCGAGGAGGCCTTACGGCCCTTGCCGGCACGCACCTGCTGGTCGTCGTAGATCTTCGTCTTCTCGTCGACGGCCATGTGGGTGACCACGAAGCGCATCTCGCCCAGGGCACTCGGCCGCAGTTCTCCGTCGGGGGAGCGCAGGTCGGAGACGTTCCCGCTCATCAGCTCGCGCGCCGAGCCCGCGTTGCGCCGGGAGATCAGGCTGAACGGGCTCATCACCACGTCCAGGCCCGGGTTGACCCGGAACCAGTTGACCTCCTCGACGACATCCTGCTCCTGCGCGTCCTGCAGCGGCATGTCCCGGTCGACGATCAGCGAGATCACGCCCTTGTTGCCGTGCAGGTCCGAGATCTTGTCGCCCACGACGAGATCGCGTTCCCGGCCGCCGGCCCCGCGGATGCGGTGGCGCTCGGCGAACTCCTTCGACACCACGATCGGATCGTCAGCCGTCCAGCCGCCGAAGGTCATCAGCGCCGTCTTCGCCGGCGCGGTGACCTCAGAAGACTGCATGATCGTCGAGGCCGTCATCTGCTGGCGGTCGAACGGGTCGTACCGCAGCGTCTCGAGCTCGGGGAGAGCCATGAGCGGCGCACGCTGTCCGCCCACGCTCTCGTCGCCCGGCACGATCCGGCCGTCGGCGTCGACCCGGGCCTGAGCCGTCAGGTACCGCACGATGCCCTGGTTGGTCGCGCCTCCGGTCATCACCGGGTCGAAGTAGCCGCTGGGTGCGACGACGTTGTTCCGGTCCTTGCCGGTGAGCACCGTCATGTTCCGCCCGCCGGTGAGCCGCCAGGCGTCGAAGCGGTTGTCGTCAGCCGGGTCGGTTCGGTCGCGCTGGGCGCGGTACTCGGCGTAGATCGTCGAGCCTGCCTTGATCTCGTTGGAGTAGCGCGCACGGCGCGCCTCGGTCTGCAGGATCGCGGCCGTCCACTCGTCCAGGTGTTCCTTGATCTCGCCGGTGGACTCGTCGAGCCGGTACGTGGTGGCGCGTTCGATGAAGTCGATCGGGTGCTTCGTGCCGTACAGCTGCGAGTAGACCGCGTTGAGCGAGGAGGGCTCGCCGGTCTCGCTGCGCCCGGCGATGAGGTCGCCGGCGATCTGGTACTGGATGCGCTCGTGCATGAGCTGCTCGTAGCCGCGCAGGCGTGTGCGTTCCTCGACCGAGGTCGGAGCCTCGCCCGGAGTCTGGGCCGTGATCGTGGCCTCGTAGCCCGGCACGACCAGGGCGTTGTTCCCGCTGGCGAAGGCGGTGGTGATCTCGCCGTACTCGCCGACATCGAAGACCTGGCCGATCTCACCCGAGATCGGGCTCCCCTTGCCGTCACGGCGCAGCTTCTCGCCGCTCCAGCGGATGACGCCCTGCTCGTCGATCAGGATCTCGGAGACCGTCGCCGCGTTGCGCTCGATGCTGTCACGCACGGTGACCCCGATGCGCCGCATGAACGCGGATTCGTGATCGGCGATCGGCACGGAGCGCTCGGCGTTGAAGCAGACGAGCCGGTCCTTGAACCGGGTTGTCTGGAAGGTCGAGCCCATCATCTCGTCGGGGGAGATTCCGCAGCGACGGAGCGCCGAGGCGAGGTTGTCGAGGTTCGACCACTGCCCGGTGGGGCTGGTCATGTACCGCGCTACCCGGTCCGGGTTGAAGCGCTGGTCGACCCACTCGCCGTCGATGTGGTGGGGCTGGGCCTCCCAGGTCCCGACGAGTTCGAAGGGGACGTCCTCGGCGTGCTGTCGGACCTTCTCGACGGCGGTGCCGCCGTAGGCGAGGTTGCCCATCTCGGGTACCTCCCCAGGCTGCAGCTCGCCGATCTCCTCCAGGCGTTCCTGGTACATCTCTTCGGTCGCGCCCGGGCGCAGAAGGTCGCTCTTCGCGCCGGTGAGCACATCCCAGTACGAGCGCTGAATCGCAGCGACCTCGGCGTCAGCCGAGTACTCCGGCGGCTCGATCGCATCCAGCTGTCCGCCGGTTCGCTCCAGCTCGTCCTCGGCACGAGCAATGAGGTACTCGACGCCAAGGGCCGCCTGCAGGTTCGCCCGAGCACTCTCGACGCCGGCCTTCGCGTAGGCCTCGGCCGGCTCGGCGTCGATGAAGAAGGCCGGCAGCGAGCGGTTCTTCGCGTCCCGGCGCAGCATCACCTTCGCCCCGGGCCGGGGGCCAGACTCGCCGGGGACCGTGTAGTCGCCAACCACGAACATCGACTCGCGGTCGACGTGGTAGCTGTCGGGCACATCCACCACCGTGCGGCCGCGGCCGCGCTCCTGGTGCGTCGTGCCGGTTTCACCGGCGGCGTGCCCCGGAAGATCCGTGCGCTCGACGCGATGGCCCTGGGCGAAGCGCAGTAGCTGGACAGCTTCCGCCGGCGAGGGGGAGTAGACCGCCATGCTGCCGGGGACCCGGTAGTTCGTCGAGTAGCGCAGCACGGTGCCGTTGTCGTAGATCCGTGCCCCGGCGTACTCCTCCTGACGTGTGTCGATGAGGCGGATCTCCATGCCGGTCCCGGCGATCCTCGCCTTGATCTGGCCTGGCTCGCGGTCGCGCATCACCTCGTAGGACACGCCCTGAGCTTTCAGCTCTTCGAGCAGTGCCGCCGAGCGCGCCACGGCGCGCTGGGACATGAAGCGGTTGCGGTCGACGTGGTTCGTCTGTGGGGTCCGGCCGCCGTCGATGACCCACTCGCGGACCTGGTCGTATTCCCGCTGGCTCATCTTGTCCATCAGCGCGGTGAGTCCGGCGGCGTCGTCGCTCGTCATCGCGCGGCCTGCCTCGAACGGCCTGCCATCGTCGCCGATGCGCCAGAGCACCATGTTTCCGCGCCGCGGGTCGGCCAGGGTCTCCACCTCACCGCCGGCCACGCGTCCGATCGTCTCGTCCGGCAGGTACACCAGCGCAGTCCCGGCGCGCTTCACCGTCGCGCGTTCGAACCAGTGGGGGTCGTAGGGGCTGATCGGCAGCCGGGCCGACTTCGGGTCGACCTGGGTACCGACGCCGGTGGCGCGGGTGAACTCCCGCTGCGACTGCTGGTAGCGCTCGTTCCGCGGGGAATGGTCACCGAACTGCGGCTCGTAGCCGGCCACCCGCTCACCGAATGCCTGGTCGATGGTGGTGAGGCAGTCGGTGACGCCCAGCCGCGGGTTGGCCAGCGCGGTGCCCCGTCGGCCGAGGATCTCATCGACCCGGGCGCGGATCGCCTTGGCCTGGGAGATCGGAATGACCTGTCCGGTTTGCTCCCGGGCCTGCTCGACTGCCTTGTAGTAGACGTACTCGTAGAAGTACCTTCGCAGTCCGTGCGCCTTCTTCACTGCTAATCAAGCCCCTATGAACACTCGGAGTTGCATAAGTATTCATAGATACTAACCCGTCCATCAAAAGGAAGCGATAGGCCATTCGAAAGGTTAGTGCCGAGGCGGTCTCTCCTAGTCGAGAGGCGGCCTCGGCACTGGTCGTGATCCTCGCCAGGCACCCCAAGGGGGCGCCGGCTACTTCGAGTTCATCTCGATGGCCATGGCCCGGTCGAACCGGCCGTCGGCCAGCACCTCCCAGCTCGGCAGCGAGGCCAGGTACTGGTAGAAGGCCGAGTGGACCTTCACCGTCACCAGCGACTTCAGGTCCTGCTCGGTGACGTCCTCCTCGGCGAACACCCGCGAGTCCACGTCGTTCACGTGACCGTTGATCCGGCGGGCCGCATGGGCGTACGCGTCCGAGCGGATCCGGCTGATGTACGTCTGGGACCCATCGGCGCTGCGCAGCTCGCCGTCGCCGCCGACCGAGAAGTGCTCGCGATCCTGTTCCAGCTCGGTCTGCGCCGACTTGTAGGCCTCACCGATCTCGATGTCCAGGCTCTTGACCTTCGCCGAACCGTCAGGGTTGACCAGCATCTCCTTGCTGATCGTCCCCTCGGCGTAGAGCAGACGCTGCCGCTCGACGCTGACCGCCCGACTCTCGGCGACCGCAACCCCGACCTCGACGTTCTCGATGAACTGGTCCTCGTCGAACATACTCATCCCGGCGTACTCGTCGGGGTCGACAACCACCGGAGCGTTGGGGTCCTGACCCTCGTCGACCGTGGTCATCGTGGTGATGACCGCCATGACCTCGTCGGCGTAGACATCCGGGTCCAGGCGCTCGATGTCGACCTCCCGGTAGCCGTAGATCTCCTTGTACTGCGCCTTCGCGTCCGCGGCCCTGACCGCCTGCCGCATACGCTTCTCCAGCATCTTCACGAAGTCCGGCTGGTTCATCCGTACGTCGAAGTCCACAGCGCTGGACAGCGTCGGGATCGTCTGCAGCGAGTACGTGTGCCCCGGGTGCTTGATCGTGTTCCCCAGCAGCCGGAACGACATCGGCAGGATCGTCTGGTTGCGGTTCCAGATCGGCGCGTCGCCGGCCCGGAAGACGATCGAGTTGCGCGGCGCGAGGAAAGCCATGTCGTTGTAGCTGATCAGCGGTTCCTCCTTGGTGCTCATCGTGTAGGAGACCCGGCCCTCGGTCTTGCCGCCGATGACCTTGTCGAGATCCTGGCTGATCTGCTTGCTGTCCCTGTACACCCGGTGCGTCTTGCCGCCCATCTTCTCCAACACCTCGATCATCGAGTCGTCCGTGGACTTCAGGAACACGATGTTCGAGGTGTTGCCCTGCACGATCTTGTCGACCGACTCGCCGTAGACGTCGCGCAGCTGTTGCAGGGTCTGCAGGATGAGCGTGAACTGCTGCTCCTGCCCCAGGCCGATGGAGAGCATCGTCTCGAAGCCGTCGATGCCCTTGCCCTCCGACTGCAGGTTGCCGAGCTCGTCGAGCATGAACCGCGTGCGGTAGAGAGGCTTCTGGTTCGACTTCGTCATGTACGCCTGGTCGGCGCTCACGTCGAACAGCTGCTTGACCAGGATAAGGATCAGCTTCGCGTACTTCATCAGGTGAGGCGGAGTCACCAGGAACAGCGCCTTCGGGGACTCCGAGTAGCGCGCCAGTGTCTGAGTGATCGCCCGTGCCTGGTACGAGACCTTCTCTGGGTTGCCGCCGCCGGAGAAGTCCAGCCGTGTGTCCGGGTAGAGCGTGTCCCCGGGCTGGAAGGAGAGGGTCTTCCCGTCCCGGGTGCCGCCCTCGCGTACCGGCTTGAGCTCACGCATCACACCGTTCTTCACGATCTTCTTGCCCGTCACCGGCTCGACCACGTAGTGCCGGCCGTTGAGCGAGAGCCGGTAGTTCTTCGTGAAGCTGAAGTAGAAGGTCCGCACCAGCATCTTCGTCTGCGGGTTGACCAGCTCCAGTTTGAGCCAGGCATCGTCGTCGGGGAACTTGCCCTTGAAGTTGTACCGCGCCCAGCCCTCGCGGCCGACGATCTCCTCGTGCGTGAAGTCCTCGCCCAGGTTCTCGGTGAACATCGGGTCCGCGTAGGCCGACCACACGGCCTGCTGACCGACGAGGTGGTCGCGCTTGACGTAGTTCGGCGCGAAGCGCACGCCGAGGCGACGCGGGAAGCTCAGGCCGGCCAGGTCGGTGTTCTGCGAGGGCTTGCCCGAGGTCAGCGTCGAGATCGTGGGGTCGGTGAAGAACGACATGGCGGTGATCGCGATGCCGTACACCGAGGCCAGCATCTTCTCCGCCCCGGCCATCGAGCGCAGCGCGTTGTGGGCGTTGCCCACCAGCGTGCGCATGTTGTTGCGGGGCAGCTCCTCGCTCGCGTTGAAGTACAGGCTGAGCATGTCCTGATCAGCCTTGCCCTCCCACATGAGGGCCTGGGCCGCCGCCTTCTCCTGCTCCTCGGCCAGGGCGTCCTCGTTGTTCTCGAACTCGCCGGCCTTGACCCGCTTCTCCAGCTCGGCCTCAGGGTTCTTGATCTTCTTCGAGCTCATCTGCACGAAGAGCTGGTAGCAGTTGTAGAGGGTGACCTTGCCCCAGAGGTCATCGAGCTTCTGCTCCACCAGGGCCAGATCCATGTTCAGCACGGCCGCGGCGCTGCGCAGCTCCCGCTCCTCCTCCAGGTAGAAGTCGATGAGTCCGTAGGCCGCGCGCTTGAAGGCGTTGTTGGCGGCATTGGGCCAGACCGGGTCCTCGCTGCCGTCGAGCGGAAAGAAGATCCCGGCGATGTTCTCCACGTACAGTGCGCACTTGGTGAAGTTGCCCTCACGCGCCGCGTCGGCCGCCAGCCCCAGGATGTTGTAGATGTCGGTCTTCATGGAGTTGATCAGATTGAACTGCACCGGCTCGAACCCGCGGGTGACCAGGGCGACGTAGTTCTTCACCAGCAACTCGCCCTTGGGGTCGTTGATGACCATGTTCGAGGGTTTCTTCTCACGCGACCACATGTCGATGACCGGCTCGATGTATGTCTGGCCCTTACCGGCCCGGGTGATGGCCAGCACCATGGTGTTCACCGGCGCGGTGTCGACCACGTACGCCCCGGCCGGGCGCTGGACCTCGTACGCCGGGAACGCCCAGTCCTCCTTGATCAGGTCAGCGACGGTCTGGTACTTGTCCGACCCGAAGCCGAGCTTGTCCCGGTTCCTGCCGTCAGGGTTGTACGGGATCAGCCTGGTGTCGTACTTCTGACGCAGCCCCTTGTCCTCGGGGAGTCCTGATGCCTCGAACAGCTCGTCGCCGAAGTCCTCGTCGATGATCGGCAGGGTCTGCGTCAGCGGACTGCCCTCGTCGTCGTCCATGACCTCGCCGGCGTAGTAGACGAGGTTCCCCTTCTTGTCGATGACGTCCTTCTTGGCGCGCTGGGCGACCTCGACGGTGCCCAGGCCCTTCTTCCTGAGCATCATGTGGCTGAGCATCGAGCTGACCTGCACGCTCGAGTGAGCACCGGCGTCGGGGAACCAGTCGTAGTTCTGCTGGATCTCTTCCGGCAGGGCGATGTGCTGGTCGTTGTGGTGCTGGTTGATGTCGCTCGTGTCGTTCATCAGGTTCGCCGCGGCGACCTTCCGCGAGAACCACGTGCCGATGATGAGGGCGACCATCAGACCCGAGCCGAGCGTGATGAAGAGTTTGAACCCCGAGAAGTCGGCCAGCTGCTCGCCGACAGTCGTCGAGCTCTTCTTGGGCTCAGACGGCCTCTCGGCGCTGGGCTTGCCGTCCTTCGCCGCGGTGTACCAGCGGGGGACCGGGACAGCCTCGGCGCTGGGATAGCACCTGGCCTTCACGTCCGGGTTGCCGTCCTTGGTCAGAGGCCGGTAGCACTTCACGACCGAGCCGCCCGCACCGGTCGTGGTGTCCTGGGCGTAGTACGTGCTCGGCATGCCGGTGCTGCTGCCGGGCCTGCCCGAACCCGCGGACGCGCCCGCCGAGAGCGCCGCCGTGGCGATGAGCGAGTAGAGGACCCAGACGACGACCGTCACCAGCGCGCCGGCAATCACCGCGACGACGATGCCCGGTCTGGTCGACCTCAGGGTCGAGAACTTGCTGCGGTCGAGCTGCTGGTTGTCGTAGACGTCTCGGTTCGTCAGCGTCTCGCCGGGCGACCGCGCTGAGATCTTGTCCCAGCTGCTCGCCTCAGGCCGTGACGCCTTCCGCCTGTTCGTGGCCATCGTGATCCCTTGCTTTCGGGTCCCGCCCGTTCTGCTTTCCTGCTGTCCAGCGCGCCTGCCTGCGCAGACGCCGACGGCGCATGGGGAACGCGCCCCATGCGCCGTAAGATCACCCCGTCGGACTGACCGGATCGCTCAACGGGCCAAGACCACCCCGACGATGAAGCCGGCCACGCCCATCAGGAGCGAGAGCGTGACGATCATGACGACGAGGATCTTGTTCGAGCGGCTCTGCATCTCGGAGGCCCGCGCCAGCTCGTTGGCGTAGGACTCCTTGTCGGCCTGCATCTCCGCCAGGCGCACCTCATACCGCCTGGCCACGGAATCCTCGACCGTCGACAGCTGCTGGAGCAGGTCGGTGGCCCGCGCCACCTGAGAGCTGGTCTTCTCCTTCTCCAGGTCGAGGTTGTGCTGCCACTCGGTGTCCCGAGCCGTCATCTGCGTGATGGCGTCCTTGCGGTTGCGTTCGAGCTCTTCCCTCATCCGGCGGATCCGGTCGGCGTGCTCAGCGCGCACCGACTCCAGGAGGCCCTGCTGCTCCCGGCGTAGGACGCCGATCTCGTCCTTGGTCCGCAGGTGCTCGGCCAGCGTCTCGGACTGGGCGATGTCGGCCTTGCGGTTGTCGTCGACGATCCGCTGGATCTCGGACTTCCACCGGTTCAGGCGCTTCTCCTCGGCCGCCAGGTACTCCGACTGCCGCTCGGCCAGAACCTCGAAGATCCGGGTCTGCCCGGTCTGCATCTTCAGCGTCGCGTCCGAGCGCCGGACCCGCAGGATCTCCTGCCGGTTGTGCGCGTGGGTATCCTCGATGTCCCGTTCGATCACGGCGACGGAGTCGATCTGCTCGCGCTCCATCTTCGAGCGGTTGCGCTCCTTGTACTGCAGTTCCGCCGAGAGCGCCGCCTGCTGGGCCACCTTGGAGGCCTGCGACTCGTAGTCCTTGGCGATCTCCGCCCGGCGGGCCCGGATCTTCTCGTCCTTCTCCGTCTGCCGCTGCTGGTGCTCGGACTCGGCGGCGTCCTTCAGCAGCTTGTACCGGGAGCCCGCGCGGTCGGTGGCCACATCGCGGATGACCTGCTCGGTGTGCGCCGACATGAGGTTGACGTAGAGCGCACGCAGCTCATCCTCGTGCGCGGAACGGAGCTGCGTCAGGTCGGCGTTGGCCTGCCTGTTGAGCTGGGCGACCTGGTCCCCGAGCCACTCCGTCGCGCCCTCGGGCACAGCGATCTGCACGACCGGTGCGCCGATGGCGAAGGTCGCGTTGAACTCATCGAGCCGGATATCCAGGTTCAGCTCCTCGGAGAGGAACCGGCGGGCGATGACGTCGCGCACCTGGGTCTGATCGGCCGGCAGCACAGTGTCGCCGGCCTCCTGGTAGTCACCCTCGATGCCGTAGCCGGCGTCGGTCTCGTCGAAACCCTCGTAGCCGGCCACCTCGTCGCCGTCGTAGTCCGGCCCCGATTCGACCGGAGCGGTGCCCGCGTCGTCCTCGTCGAACATGGGTGTGTCCGCCTCCTCGTCGTCGACGACGTCGCTGAAGAGCGGCTCGTCGTCCGGGCCCTCGTCAGCCCCCTCGTCCTCGGGGATCTCGTCGAAGATCGGATCCCCCTCGTCCTCCCCGAGGACCGCGGGGACAGTGCCGATGGCCCCGGCCTCGGCGACCAGGCCGCTGTGCTCCGCCCACGCCTTCTCGCCCAGGGCCTCTTCGAGACTCGTGGTGCCTGCGAGGACGGAGCGCGCCTGCGCGAAGGTCGCATCGTTCACCAGATCGACGAGGAGATCGCCGCCGGGCTTCTGCCACACGACGGCCCAGGCGTAAGTGGCGCCGGTGAGCAGCGAGTACTCCTCCGCGCGCGCGAGAGTCTCGCCGGTGGGGATGATGCCGAAGACCTCCTCTTCGATCATCTCCGCCGTGGCCACCGTGCGGATCTGGTCGGAGCTGATGAGCTCGATGATCGAGCCCTTCGCTTCGTCCCGGCCGTGCCGCTTGCTCAAGCCGCCGATGTCGTCGGCTGCAAGCACAAGCATCACCCAGGCCGTACCGCTGGGAAGGACGAACGGAGTGTTCGACCGCAGCAGCTCGACTGCGGCCGGGATCGCCGTCTCTCTCACCACGGAGGCCAGAAGCTCGTCGGGCTTCTTCTTCCGTTCCTTCCTCTGGCGGACCGATGCCGTTCCCAGAATGCCCATTGATCCCGATCCCTTCGCCAAAAGAACACAGTTCGCCTAGTTTATGAGACCCTATCGCCGCCCTATCCGAGTAGGCAACTAAAGGGAGTGGATGGGCTATCGACTCATTGGTCACTGGTTGCCGTCGTCCTTGACTGACTCATCGCACCGCACTGACCTCGACGTAGGCATCGGAACTCAGCAGGTTCTTGTCGTCGCTGACCAGGTCGCCGACGACGTCGATGCGGATCCGTCGCTGCGTTGGGTGCTCGTTGAGGAACGTCGCCACCGCGGTGGTGACCTCATCGGTCAGCTTCGACACGGCCGCACGCGCGCCACCGGCATCGGAGTCGGTGTCGCCCTTGTCCTCGATGAGGTACTGCAGGACCCTTGAATCGACGTCGACCCGTACGTTGTGCTTGACGAACACCTCCTGCACCATCTGGCGCAGCTTCTTCCGCACGATCTTCTGCTGCGTCGGCAGTGACAGCGGCTGGAAAGGGACGATCGCGTCGATACGACCCAGCAGCTCGGGCGGGAACCGGTTGTCGCCCGTCGTCGAGGAGATGGAGCGGCGGATGAGTTTCTCGTACTCCATCAGCTGCTTGCCCGAGCCGGTGTCGTCGGCGGCGTACTGCGAGATGCTCTTGTAGATCTCCGAGCCGGCGTTCGTCGTCAGCACGATGTACGTGTTGAGGAAGCTCACCTCACGGTTGTTGTCGTCGTTGAGCCGGCCGTCGTCGAGCACCTGCAGCAGCACGCGCGTGACCATCGCCGAGGCCTTCTCGACCTCGTCGAAAAGCAGCACAGCGTGGGAGAGGTCCCACACACGCTTGGTGAGCTCGGAGCGGAAGGCCGCGAACGAGGTGTCCTCGGCGTACTCCGTCATGTCGAACCGGATCAGGTGCCGCTGGTCGTCGCCGAACAGCAGCTTCGCCAGCTGCTTGGTGAGTTCGGTCTTGCCGACACCGGTGGAGCCCGTGAACAGCAGGCTCGCCATCGGCTTTCCCTTGTCGTTGAGGTCCGCCACCGACAGCTGCAGACGACGTGCCACCGCGCCGGTTGCCCAGTCCTGGCTGAACACCTTCTCGTCCAGCTGCTTCTTGATCTTCGCGCCGTCGACCTTGAAGGCCACGTTGACGTTCAGGGTCTCCATGAGTACGTCCGAGAGCAGGGCCCGGTCCATCGGCCGGTGCGTCAGGCGATGCCAGCCGACCATGGAGTCGAGCACGAGAATCGACTTGCGCGGCTGGGCGCTGGCCGGCATGTAGCGCTGGGTGTACTCGTAGATCTGCCGGAAGATGTGGTCGTCGTAGAACTCGCCCGCCACCCCGTACCGTTCGGCCATACCCTGAAGGATCTTGATGGTCGTCGCCTGGTCCGGCGGGCTGAGGTTGATGCGCTGCAGTCGCTCGACGAGCGGCTGGTTCGGCGAGATGTGCTTGTGGAACTCCTCGTAGGTCGTCGCCGCGATGATCCTGATGCCGCGGGTTCCCGAGGCAGCCAGGACCGGCTTGATCGCCTCGACGGTGGCGTCGGAGAGCTGAGCGATCTGGTGGAACTCGTCGATGAAGAGGACCAGTTCGTGCATCTCGTCCCTGACGAAGTCCTCGGCCTCGTCGAAGAAGCCCTTGAGCATCGCGGCCATGTTCTCGGCACTGCCCGCCGCGGAGACCATGCGCGCCGGATCCACTTCGAGGTAGAGGCGGTCCTTGTCGACCAGCATCGTGGCCTGGACCAGGGCCGTCTTGCCCGTGCCGGCTTCGGCCAGCAGGAGCGCGTTGCACAGCTCGGGACGGCTCATCGAGGCCAGCAGCTGTGTCATCTCGTGCTCGCGGCCGACGATGTCGCGCTCGGCCTTCTTCAGCGGCTCCGAGAGCTTGGAAAGGAGCCGGTAGCGCTCGTTGAGCTGCGCCTCTTGAAACATGCCGCGCAAGACCTCTCCACTGGAGTGCAGATATGGCGGGGAAATGAGAGAGGTCGCACCATGGACTCCGGCGCCTCTCGTGACGTGCTCTGGTTGCTGTCGCTCACCCCCCCGTACTCGGGCTCGCGGACCGAGGCCTTTGTCGGGCCCCGCACTGCGCGGTCTGCGGGTCACAAGTTCCGGTGCTTCGCTGAGGGGGAGAGGGCGCCGTCGGGGATTGACGGCGCCCTCTGAATGCTCGGGCGGGCGGAACCGGCCTGACGGCACGGCGGCCATTGAAGGGCTGGTCAGCTGGGCTCGCTAGACGACCGGTGAGGCCGTGAAGTTGTGACTGTGGTACCCACCACAGCACTTGCGCCAGTCGAGCTGTAGAACGCCGTCCGCGAGCCCCTTGGCGCTGTCGGCCTTCCACTGGTCGGCCCAGAGGCCCCGGCGTTGTCGGACAGCCAGCCGAACCCTGGAGCTGGACTCCAGCTGATCCCGGACATGACTATTCTGAGCACGGCGCGGTAATACGCGCCTGCCAGGGCACCCCAGTGGTTGGTTTGGGTTCCAGTGCTGGTGGTGTAGCGACTCGGGCGAGTCAGTGGTGGCCGTTCCTGCGCGAACAGGGACGGCCACCGGTATTTTCAGAAGGGGCTTGACTCAGCCTCAGCCGACCGTCGGCTCGTCGACCTCGACCGCCTGCTTGGGTTCGACAGCCGCGGCCTGAGCCTGCGACTCCTTGGCCGCGGCCTGTGCCTCGCGGGCGGCGCGCATGGACGCGAACTGGTTGTCCAGCGTCTTGTTGTCGACCTTGAACTCGGAGGCCTCGACAGACTTGGTGTTGACCACCAGGCCGGTGCCACGTGTCGCGGGCATCACGTTGCCCTTGAAGCCGTAGATGGTGCCGACCTCGTTGCCGCCCTTGTCCAGGATCGGCTCGGTGTTCGGCCCTGCGGCCTTGGCGATCTCCTCCATCTGGCGGGTGGAGTACGGAGCGCCGTTGTTGTAGTGGACCTTGCCGTTCTCGCCCTGGATCCGATCGGACTTCAGGTGCAGGTCCGTCTGTGCCGGGCCGCGCGGATCTCGAGCGTCGAGCTGGACGTCGGCGTACTGGGACTTGCTGTCCCTCGTAACGCCGTTCTTGTAGACCTTCGCGATGAGGTTGACGCCGGTCATCGCGCCCTTGCCCTTGAGAAGTGCCATGATCTCATCCTCATTTGCTCCGACTGCCCTCTGACAAGTCGGACGTGATCAGTCACATTGCCCAGACGGGGAGTCGATTCCCCGTCGAACGCTCCTTACGCTAATGCTGCGATGTGACATTCGGCAAGTCTTTGACTAGTCTTTCTGGTCGAGCTCTGAGTAGGTCGAGATAGGGGATGGATTCGAGTCCAATCCCATTCCGGCGTCCATTGAGGTCACCGCCTGATCGACCTGGGCCTGGACCCGCACGACGAGACCGGCGTCCAGCGGCGGAGCCTCGGACCGCCGCATCCGCTCGGCCTGCTCGCGCTCGGCGCGCAGCTCCGCGATCCGGGAACGCAACACGAGCGGGCCAGATCCCCTGTCCGTCCGCTGAGACGTCAGCTCCCGGGAGACCCGTGTCATCGCCGCGACATCGTCCACCGGCAGGTCGGGAATCGCCTCGGCCTGGCCGGACTGGTCCAGGTAGTCCATCGCCGCCAGCAGCAGCCGTCGGCGGTCCAGGGTCGTCCCGGCGAAGTTCTGGCGTGCGCGCGGCCCGATCTCGACGTCGGTGACGAAGTCGTAGCCCAGGTGGTGCAGGTCCAAGGCCTTGACCTCGTCGAAGTCATCCGCGGCACCGGCAACAATCTCGAAGTCCGCGCTGACCACGTCGGTCTCCGTGCTCGCCGGATCCCCGGCGCTCGACCCCACGCGCAGCACCAGGCCGGAGCAAGCGAGATCGGCCCGCAGATCGTCCACCTTCTGGTCATAGGACTGCTTCATCGTCCGGATGCGGGCGTCCAGCACCGCCCGGCCGTGCTTGCCCTCGGCCAGGAGCCTGCCGCCGGGCTGATCGTAGATTGTCCGGCCCAGCCTCTCGGCTTCCTCGGGGTCCTTCATCCGCTGCAGGGAGGTGTCCGCGCGCAGCGCCATGAGCGAAAGCAGCCGCTGGCCGTAGGTCGCCATCTCCTGCTGCTGCTCGTACCACTGGCCGCCGTCCCCGAGGAGGGGCAGGAAGCGCCTGTACTTGCTCACCAACTGCCGGTGGTAGCCCTCCTCGAAGCGGTAGAAGTCATAGAGCGGGCGCGAGTCCTCAGCGGCCGTGCCGGCCTTCTCGGCCCGTTCCCACTGCTGCGCGAGGTCGCGGTAGACCCCGACCTTCTCCCAGTGGTGCTGCAGACGTGAGGCGTAGCTGCGCAGCCGGAAGCCGAAGGAGACCAGATCAGCTCCCGCGTTCTCGTCGCCCCCCTGCCGATCCGTAGCCAGCACCGCCATCTGCTGATAGTCCATCCCCATGACGTCGAGCATCGGCGTACGCACGCGCAGCTCCGACTCCGGTATGGCCCTCAGCATCTGGTAGACGCCGTTGACGGCGCGCTCCATGATCTGTACGCGTCCCCGCTCGACCAGCTTCTGCCATTCCTCCGTGCTCAGGGATTCCTTCGCGCGGCGCTCGTTGGCGTAGTCCACGATTTGCTCCATGGCCTCCGGCATCGGGGACCCGGCACGTTCGAGCTGCTCCTTAACGAGCTCGGTCACCAGCTGGTTCGCCTTGCGCATGCGAGCGTCGTTCGAGCCGGCGCGCCACAGAGTTCGGTCCGCGGGTAGGCAGGCGAGCAGGAACTGCGGCAGAGACTCGGCGCGGATGCGCTCGTGCGCCCACCGCTTGATGAAGGTGGTGACGTTGCGCCGCTCGTAGCCGACGGCGCTGGAGAGGTGAGCCACCGCCTGCTTCTCGTCGAGCCAGGTATCGATGCCGCGGCGCAGCCGGGACTTGTGCCGGTCCAGCAGCTTGCCGCGCTGTGTGCCGTTCTTCGTCACCTGGCCCCGGCCGCCGTCGACCATGGCCAGGTGGCAGTGCACGTGCTCGGTGTCGATCTGGATGACCCCGACGTAGCGCAGGTCGTCGAAGCCGCTGGTGCCCGAGCTCATCCGCTCCAGGCCGTGCATGATCGCCATGCGCAGCTTCATCTGGTCGATGTGCCCGCGGTAGTCACCGCGGGCTTCGCAGTGGAAGTCCTCGTCGACGATCTTGTGCTTCCGCAGGTACTTCTCGTCGAAGGACAGCACGGTCTTCAGTACGGTGTGCCCGGCGTCGAAGTAGTGCTGGATGTCCTTGCTGGCCGCCTTGAGCTGCTCGTCGGAGAGCGAGACCGAGCCGTAGCCGAAAGCCACGCCGCCTTTGCCCTGGGCCTGGCGCATCTCACGCTTCGCCGCGCCCCGCGAGATACCGGCGCGCTCGACGGCTGACTCCCGCGCCATGTAGCGCAGGATGAAGTCGTCGGTGCGCAGGCGCTGGATCGGAGCCAGTGACTCCGTCGCCTGTTCGCGGGCCATGTACCGGGTGACGTAGTCGCCCGGCGTCGCGCCGCGCGATCCTTTGCCGCCGGGCAGCGGCACGCTGAACTCATTGACGATCACGATGCCCTGCTTCAGGCTCATCGTTGCTCTCCTTCCTGTCTCGCTACCGATGCACTACGGCCCCGGCTGCCGTACGCCAGCAACCGGGGCCTTGCTCGTCGTGCCTGATCCGTCCTCAGGAACCCAGGCTCTGCTCGCCGTCCTCGCCGAAGTCCAGATCGGCCGCACGCTGGGCCACCTGGCGCTTGCGCTCGTGCAGGCTCGGGACGGGCCCGGCCTCACGTCGACGGGCCTCTCGCTCCCGCTCCTCCAGCTCCAGGCCGAGATCCGGGTTCAGGTCGCGCTGCGCCTCACGGGCCGGGACCGGGGGAGCGGACGGCGCCTTCTGCTCTTCGGCCCTGTGCAGTGGTGCGGCCACACGCTTCCGGTAGAGGTTCTCCGTGGTGCCCTCGGTGCTCGCACGCTCGGTCTGGTACTGCTCCCGTTCGGCGGCGATCTCCGCCTCGATCTGCCGCAGGCGAGCGCTCATGCCGTCGACAACCGGCGCTGCCTCGGGCACGGGCGCCCCGACGATCTGCTCGACGTCGGTGTCCAGGCCCAGCTCGGCTTCGGTGAACAGGGAGTTGATCGCGTCCGAGCGCGCCTTCAGTCCGCGCGCATCGACCACAGCCTCAGTCCGCGGGACGCCGTTCTTGGAGTGGTCGGCGAAGTAGCCAGCGAGGTCGTAGCCGCTGGACTCGAGATCGATCTCCAGGCCCCCGATGCCGTGGATCTGGGTGAAGACCACGGGCGTACCGTCTTCGGTCTGTGCCCCCGACGGAGCGAGCACGAGCATGTCCGCCGTGGCCGGCAGCTCCCACTCGATTCCAGTGACCTGCTCGGGCACGGCGAAGCCGCTTGTGAAGTAGCCCTTGCTGGCGAGCACGACCAACTGCTGGTCATCGAACTCGTAGAAAGCATCGACCTTCTCGCCCTGGCCGGGGGAGTAGGTCACCTGGGAGATGCCGAACGGCAGCGCCGTGGCCGGGGTGACCGAGCGGAGCTCGCCCGTCATGTGCAGATACGGTCGGTAGTTCTCCTCCTTGCTCCGGTGCTTGAGGTCGAGCGATTCGACCATGACGCCGAGCTCGGCGGTCACCCCCTCCAGCCGGTACGTCTCCACTCCCCGTTCACGCAGGACACGGTGGGCCCATACGTCGTTCATGGTCAGTCCTGCGGTGCGCATCACTTGCTCCTCTTGCGGTTGGTCTTGCTCTGGTTGGTGGTCCTCGTCGTGGACTTCGGTGTGACGTCGACCCCGGCCGCCTCGCCCCGGGCGTTCCGGATCTTCGCGATCATCCGGGTTGCCCAGCGCCACATGCCGCGCATCACGACGATCTCGCCCGCGGCGAGCAGTGCGGACAGGAAGAGGAGCGGCATCAGCCACATGGCGACGGTTCCGTCCGCACTGAGCGCGCCCCGGGATGCTCCCGACTGCTGGTGCAGCCATGCGCCCAGCAGCGGGATGATGACCACGGCCGTGACGAACGCCAGCACGTAGTCGGCGAGAAGGACGATGGCCCGGAAGAACCCCGCCCACACCACGACGGAGAACCCGCCGGCCTCCTTCTTCGGGGCCAGACGCCGCCATCCGGTGCGCGGCTTCGAGTCCTTCTGCTCCTTCACGGCCTTCGCCGTGGCCTCCTTCGCCGTCGCGGCCGTGCTCGTCGGGGCGGTCGTCTCGGTCTTCTCCAGGGTCTGGGTCGACATGTTCGTGTCCTCACGTCTCGTCGGGGTCTTCTGGGGTGCGTGCTGAAGCGGCGGGCGCTCCGCTCACCCGGTCGGTTTGGGGGAGGGCCGTTCCTCGCTGGCGGCAGCGAGGGCATCGCGGGTCTTGCCGGAGGCCCGATAGGCGTCCAGCGACGTCACCGTGCCGTCGCTGAGCAGGCCGGAGACGAGCGTGAGCACCGAGAGCGCGAGGAGCGCCCCGCTGCCGCCGAGCAGGATCTTCCCGGCGTGCTGGCGCAGCCTGTCCTTGATCTCCTCGTTCACGGTGCCTTCACCCCCTGTTTCAGGGCCTCGCCCGGGGCCGTCGTGCCGGTCTGGATACTCACGAATGCCTTGCGGACCAGGCCGTAATCGGCGCGGGCCCAGGCCAGCACCGCCGGTTTCTCGCCTGCACCCGTCCTGGTCTCCATCGCCAGCCAGGTCACCGTGACGGTGCCGTCGTCATTGACCAGGTAGGGCACCTGGGCGATCCACTCAAAGCCGGAGTTGAAGCTCATCGGGATCCCGACACCAGCCGCCACGTCCTTGTCACTGGCGAGCAGATACCACGGCCTCAGGTCCGCCTGGTGCACCGAGGGGGCGAAGTAGGGCATGAGGTTGCGCAGAGTCCGATGAGACGTCGCCGTGTCGAGCTCTCCCACATCGGTTGCAACGCTGGGAGTCAGGTAGCGGTAGTCGTTCTGCAGCTCCGCGACCTGACCAGCCGCAGTCAGGGCCGCGGTCAGACCACGCTCGGCGTCGTCGGCCTTCGGTAGCGCCGCCGTCTTCGCCTCGGTGATCCTGATCTGCTCCTGCAGTGAGGAGATCTCCGGCGCAGCCGTATCGCTCACCGCGCCCTGACCGCCGGAGAACCCCGCGGAGAATGCGAAGCACAGCAGCGCGCCCACACCCATGCTCACGCCGACTACGAGCGTGCGCTTGCACAGTCCGCCTGCGGGCTCCGTCTGCTCAGGAGTGTCCGCGCCCTCCCACGGGGACGCGGAAGTCGCGACGAAGCGCGTCTTGCGTACCACGCCCTCACCCGACTCACCGGTCTGTGTCGATGCCATTGATCCCCAACTCGCCGTACCACTCAGATATCAATACAACTCTATCAATAAGGCGAGTTGAAAGGGAGTCTGGATCATTTGGAATGGCGGGTCTCGCCACTCGCTGGGGTGCCGGAGAGATTCGAGACCTTGCCCTGGGCGTCGACCGTGACGAAGAGCAGCGCGCGCCGGTGCGCCGTGACGCTGGCTTTGCTCGCCTTGTTCTGGGACGCCGCGTCGGAGGTGACCTCGACGTCGGCCAGCACGGCGTAGGTGTAGAAGCCCGCCTTGACGTCGACGACCTCGATGCCCGGATCCGCGCCGAGGGCCGAGTTCAGGCCTACCGTGTCGATGTAGTAGTAACGCCGCCCCTGGGCGTCCTTGTTGAACCTCGACGGAGGCATGAACGACTTCAGGAACGTCTCGTTCTCGGTGAGACCGAACCGGCTCTTCAGGTTCTCGCGCGCCGCTTCGTAGCCCTGTCCCGAGTCCCACGTGAAGGTCGTCGAGAGAAGCGACGTGATGCGCTCACCGTCGGTGCTCAGTCGGTTCCGGCTGACACCCAGGGCCGCCATGACGTCCGCGTTCACCTGCTCGGCGTTCTTCTTCTGGATGCCTGCCAGGTGACCCTCGACATCGTTGATCTGGGCTTCCTGCTCGGCCAGGGCCGCGCGCTGGCTGCTCCAGGTCACGCCGGCAACCGTCGCGACGACCGCGAGGGTCGCCGCCGTCACCAGGGCCGCGAGGTTGCGTCGGAGGGATCCCCGCCGCGTGGGCGCTGCCGGCTGCTCCGTCACCGCTTCCCGTCCTTCTTCTGTGGGCCCGTGTCGCCCAGTTCAGGGACTCCGGACCCGGCCGCCACCTTGATCACCTGGTGTTCGTACTGAGCCCCAGTGGCGGTCACCACGAGCGCCAAGCGGTCGAAGGCCCCGGTCGTCCCGTTGTGCACGTAGCGCGCGCTCGCCCAGGCGAGCACCTCGCCGCTCTCCGTGTCCCGGCACAGCCAGACGACCTTTGCCTGGTTTGTCGCGACCGAGCCGTCCTTCGCGCTCAGATCGGGCATCACCGTCTCGACCTTCCACGCGTACGTGCTCGGGGCGGCTGCGTTCTGGCCGTCGTAGCGGATGTACCAGGCGTGGCGCGGGTCGATCTCGGTGGTCGCATCGAACGGCGTCAGCGACGAGGTGCTGTACGCCTCCTCGTCACTGACCAGGAAGGAGCTCTTGCTGAACAGCGGGGCCATGTCCCTGCGGTGCTTGATGATCTCCAGCGTGGCCTGGTTCGGAACCCCGTTGTTCGGGCTGGGCTGGACGCCGGCCTGGTGGTACAGCGTGGCGAAGGTCTGCTCCCCGGACGCGACCTTTTTCGCGTCGGCGGCTGCCGCCTCGGTGAGCTTGGACAGCTGAGCGCCGTCGTCCGTCGTCACGGGCGTGGACTGGGCATCGTCCAGATGCCCCTTGAGCTGGACGAGCTGGACCTCGTTGTCCGCCGTGCTCGCCTTGAAACTCTCGCCGGCCACGCCCGTGGCGACGACCAGGGCAAGGATCCCGACCCCCATCGCCGCGGTCACACTGCGTCGGATCAGACGCGCGTTGTCCTCCCGGCTGGGTACCTGGCCCCGTTCTCGTTGGCGCTTCGCCCAGCCCGCGAAGTGCTCTTCGAGTTCAGCTCCGGTGACCTTCTTGCGCGTCTTCGGTGCCGCGGGCTTCTCCTCGGGCATCGATCCGGTCTCCTGGTCGGGTCCCGGGCTATCGGACTCGTCATGGGCTGTCGTCACCGAACGCACTCCTCACTCCATGTTGCCCTCATAGGCGACTCAAGTCTATACAGAAAGGCATTAACGGCCGAGTCTGAACCCATTCAATGGGAGTGTCGAAAAGTAGAGTCGGCACGCATGGCCTGCGCCGGACATGGAGAAGCCGGTGCCCAGGTCGCCCTGCACCGGCTTCTCACCCCCAGGTCAGATGCAGCGCATCAGACCGTCTTGATCCCCCCGGAGGGGAGCATGGAATCCGACATGTCCACGAACTTCCAGCCCTCGGCCGCCATCCGCGCCGCACTGTCGACACGAACCCGACCCATGAAGGCGCAGTAGCCGGCCTCGCCGAGGATGACCTTGTCGCCCTGGACGCCGAGCACCACGAGAGTGTGGCCGGCGGGGCCTGAGCCCGGGCCGGAGCCCACCGAGTACGCCGTCGGGGTCGAGGACATCTGCTTGCCGGCCTCCCTGGCAATCGTGTATGCCGTCTCCTTGCCGTCGCCGACCGGGTAGGTCTGGAACGTCGTGTACTTGTTCACGAAGTACGTCGAGAAGCTCACGCAGTTCATCGCGTGGTTGTCGCCGCAGGAGCCAGGGCCTCCGCCCGGACCGTACCGATCGTCGAGGAACTTGTCGCCCTCCTTGTTGAAAAGGTCGACGAGGTCCTGGGCCTCCTCCTGTGTCATCCCGCCGTTCTTCAGCAAGACGGAACTGCCGCCCTGGGAGGTGCAGTTGCCCAGGATCGTGTTGATTCCGTCCTCGATGATCCCACCGACGATGTTCTCGACGCCGCCCACGATCGAGCTGTCGACCGACCAGCCGCTCATCTTGCCGAACCACATCTCGGCCTTGCCGCCTCGTGCGGTGAGCCCGGCCGCGCCGTCGGCAGAGCGCTCCCAGTTCTCGTGGAAGTGCAGCGCCGCCGCACGCGGCGAGCCCTGCGACCTCTTGAGCATGTCCTTGAGGACCCTGGCATCGCCCGGGTTGTCACCATCGACCATGAAGGCCACCTGAGCCTTGATCGTGAACCAGTCGACGCCCTTGCTCTTCGCGTACTGGCGCAGCAATGTGTTACGGCCGCCCGTCCACTGTCCGAGACCGATGCCGTTGTCCGTGTTCTGTGCGGCGCTGGCCTTCGCAGCGGTCATGGCGTACGTTCCCGTGGGGAAGTTCTGCACACTCGTCGGGTCGATCCCGGACTCCTGTGACCAGTTGCCGAGGATGCCCGCGATGTTCTCCTTCGGCATCCCCCAGCTGCTGAGCACCGAGTAGATCTCCTTGGCGTTCTTCTCCACGTCCGCCGGTACGGTAGCCCCGGAGCCGTTGCCGACGCTGCCTGCGTTGACGGCGCACGCTGCCCCGTTCGCGTTGATGCTGCCCTCGGTCTGCGCCGTCGAGTTGAGGACGCCCGTGAGGACCGTGCCCAGCAGGGCCACGGTGGCCGTCACCGCAGCTATGCCCGTCATCGCGGCGGCGACAGGGGCCACCGTGGCCGTCACCGTGACACCCAAGACCGCGCCGGCCGTGTTGGCTATGAAGCTGCCGATCGCCATGAACGGTGCAGCGATCGCGTGGCCGACCGCCTTGAGGATGTTGACGAAGAGCGTCCACAGCAGCTTCCCGGCGTTGATAGCCATCGCCATGGCCGCGAAGAACATGGCCTTCAGCCAGTTCAGGAAGGCCATGGCCATGACCACGCCCATGGCTGGCGGGGCGGTGGCCGCGCCACCGCCGACGGCGACGCCCTTGGCCGCCTTCGTGCCCAGGCCCTCGTCGTCCTTCGGCGCGCCGCGCTCGTAGCCCGTGCCGCCAGCACCCAGTTCACGCTGGTCGGCAGGCTTGGCGTCCGGGCCGCCGCCGGTGACCTTGGACACGCCCTTGACCGCGTCCTGGGCCCCCTCGACTCCGACGTTCTTCGCTGCACCAATGGCAGCTCCCGGAAGCCCGCCGGCCTGTGCGCCTGCCACGGCACCGGAGACGGCAGTCCCCGCGTAGCGCCCGGCGTTACGGCGGGTCGCGCTGCTGCCGTCTCCCTCGATCGCCTTCTGGGCCGCGCCTCCGGCCATGTTCCCGGCGACGCCGTTCATGCCCTGCTTGATCTTCGACCCGGCATTCGCGGCGCCAGCCGCCTTGCCTGCGGTCGCTGCACCATCTGTGGTGTCTGCGGTGCTTGCCGCGTCCGGCATCTTCGGCGCAGTGTTCGCCGCGCCAGAAGGACCGGAAGAATCAGCTCCCGGCCCCGGGAACTGCTTGGGCACGCAGGCCTTGCCTTCGGGTGGGCCCTCGGTGCCCTCCTCAGGGCCGAGGCTCTTGGTCCCACGACCCTGCCGGGGCATCCCCTGACTCACCGACGTGCTCGGCTGGTCCTTCGCCGTCCCTTTCTTGAGACTCCGATTCGGCTTGTCGGTGGCCATGTTGTCTTCCTTTCCTGCTTAATGCCAGGTGGTGGGCTGCGTAACTTCCTCGCCGCACTCAATAGAGCGTGGTGAGGAAGTCCTTGTCGTCGCGAATGGTGCTGTTGGATTGCACATCCCTCAAGCTCACGTCCAGTCGGAGCAGGTCGAGCGAGAGGTCCGACTCGTACTGGGACTTGTTCCTGGAGTAGTTCTGATACGCCTGTGAAAGGTTGTTCATGATGTTCATGAGCGGGCGCATCGTCACGTCAGAGGACTGGTAGTCCCTGGTGAGGCTGGTGCCGTCCGAGAGAATCCACTGCATGTCCGAGGTCTGACGGCTGGTCGGATCCGAGCCCCCGTCACGCTTCTTGGTGAAGAACTGGGCGTAGCTCTGTCCGGTCGGCACCAGGGCGTGGAGGTAGCCGTCGTAGACGTTGCCTGGACGCCAGTTGAGGTCGAAGCCGCCCGGGGCGACGTGCTCGGTCTGCAGTGCCAGCGTCGAGACGCCGTCCTTCGCTTCGGCTGCGGAGACGCCCGTGATCTTGTCGGTGGCGATCGAGACCGGGACGGTCGGCGGGCGCAGGAACAGGCCGTCGAGCTTCGTCGTCTGCAGGTCGGACGTGTAGGACTGAATCTGCGTCAGATTCGTGCGCATCTCGACGAGCTTCTGGTCCAGGGCATCCCTGGCTTCGGCCTCCTTCGCCTTGAGCGCGACCTCGTAGTAGGCCTGCGCAGGGTCGAAGGCCAGGGCGTCGAGCGCCGCGATCTTCTGGGCGCCGGACGCGCCGGGATTGAAGAAGACCCGCCACTGGTCGTACTTGGAGAAGGTCTCGTCGCTAGCCAGCTTGCCGCTGCTCTGCGGCTGCTTCGCTCCGGGAGTGGTGAGTTCGGCGTTCCCACGGACCGTCAGGTTCAGCACCTGGCGGTCGAAGGGCCGGTCGGCGTTCAGGAGGACCCCGACGTAGCCGGTCGAGCCGAAGACGTAGAAGGATCCCTTGATCCCGCTGGTGCTGACCGGCTCGCTGTTCAGCGAGGTGTCCGACCCGAGCAGGAACGCCTTGTAGTCCGCGGCGTTGTACGAGATCTGAGCGGTCGGGCTGAAGTGCATCATCACGAGCGCCTTGTTGCCGCTCTTGTTGGTGTAGACCCCGTCGACGCTGCCGTCGAGATTCGTCTTAGACGTCTTGAAGTCGCTGGTGTACAGCGCCGTCTGCGATAGCGAGTCACGCTCCGCCTGGTACGCCAAGGCACCCGATGCGCTGATCACGATCGCACCCGTGACCGCGAAGATGCCGAAGAACACCCCAAAGCGCTCGATCGCGTGGTGCGAGTCGAGCTTGAACTTCCTGTTGAAGGCCAGTGCCTTGTCCTTGATCCCCATGTTCTGCTCTCCTTCGTGCCTGCGCTGTGCTGCGGTCCCGGAAATGCCGAACCGGGCCGGAGGAGGCCTTGCACCTCAACCGACCCGGTCCGCTCGACGCCTCTATCCCCGGTCTTGTGCACGGTCTGTGACGGCCTCCTACTTGGAAGGGCCACTCAGGAACCCGCTGACCTGATCGGCGGTCTGGACGATCACCGTGCCGCCGCCGAGGTCCGTGATGGTCTGCTGGCCGCCGGAGCCGATCGTCGAGATCAGCGACCATCCGCCGGTACCCAGGGCTCCGCAGACGAGGATGAGGAGCGCGATCGTGCCCCAGCCCTGCTGGCTGCCCGCGGACTGCGGGTTGGCCATCAGCTTCTTGATCAGAAGCACACCGCCCCATATCAAGCCGGCGGCGCCGAGCAGCATGAGCAGAAGACCGCCCCAGAGCTGGATCTGGGACTTGGCGTTCTGCAGGAAGCTCGTCAGGTCCCAGGCTGCGCTCGGCAGGGAGGCCTGTGTGAGGACGGCTGCCTCGTAGATCTTCGTCATAGTTCTTTCCTCTCGCCTTTCGAATCATTCAGTGACATGGCAGTGAGTCACAAGGCGACAAGCGCAGCTCGCCCACCCGGGCGGGTTCCGATAGAGCTTGAGTGACTGGTTGCATGCCGCCGACCCGCCTGTCGGCTCATGTATGTGAACGTCCGTGATGGCTAATGTACCCCATTCGAACTGCGGATAGCAGAGGTTCGTGAAAGGCTATCGACAAGCAGTTGAAAGGTGCTCGGAAGCTAGGTGAATCGACGCCGCAACGCGCGACCGCAGGTCGTGGTGGACTCCTGTGGAATCCGCAGTGCGAGATGTGTAATGTGCTGCCCCAGCACTGCTGCGACGCTGGCCTGCTCAATTTCGAGGCGGGCCACCCCCATACGCCCCGTCAATCGCGATCTTGACCAGGAAGTGCCATACCGCCATGAACCCACTGCCCGGGGACCTTTTCGCCCGCCGACTCCGTCAAGAACGCGAACGCCTCGGCATCAGCCAGGCGGAGCTGGCGCGCCGTATGTCCGCACTGCTCGGCACGAACCTTGACGCCACCGCCATCACGCGCATCGAGCAGCAGACCCGCGCGGTGAGACTAGATGAGGCGGTCACCGCCGCCAAGGCTCTCGGGGTTCCTCTGATCACACTGGTCAGCGATAGCTACGCCCGGGAGAACGAGGCTGAGATCCAGAACCAGCTCGCCGAGCTCGCCCTCGCCGAGCAGGAATGGGAGAGGCTGCGCCAGAAGATCCACCGGATCACCCGGACCATCCAGCAGCTCTCCGCCGAGCGGGAGGGCTTCCGCTCTCACGCGCTGGACGTCAACCCTGAAACCGCCGGCGACTACGAACTCGACCCTGAGACCCAGGCCGTTCTCGACGCCCGGATGCGTGATGCCCGCAACAACCTGGCTGGATAGGTCCCAGGCCCAGGCTCATGACGCTGTTCCGGGCGGCTTGGTCGAACTCCCGGTCGTAGACATTCACCGTCTCGGGCTTCCGCCTCCGGTCGGCTCTGGTCGAACTCTCTGCCGCAGGCCCGGCATCGGTCCGCGACCGCGGTGGCCGTCGACGTAGTCTCCGGACGGATTGAACTCGGCGGCCGAGAACTCTTGAACGGCCGCCACCGGCCGACGCAATGGGTCTGGGCACGACGCGTGATGCCGCAGCCACGGCAGAACGGTGGGTTCCACGCTGCTCCTCCTACGGGCGAGCCAGGGGGCATTCCATCCGTACGGCAGGTTGCCCACCTTGCCCCGCCGAGATCGCCCCGTAAACCGTTTGGGCTCAGCTCGGTGGTAACCGAAGAGCCACCAACGACGTCGAAGCCGCCCCTGTCGGCGTACCCGACAGGTCGATCGCTGCCGCGCCTCCCGACCCCTGGCAGTGGCACCCGCTGAACAGGGTCGACCCCGCCCGGCCCCAGGTAGCCCTCGGGCAGATCACCGCACACCTGCGCGCGGCAGCCGGTATGCCCGCCCGGGCCCCCATTGACCGTGGGGCTCGCCCCAGCCCAGAGGACGCCGACCGGCGCGAGGCCGAGCTGGGCCGGCTCGTAGGGGAGGAGCAGATGCTGCGGGAGAAGGACACAGTGATAACCGACCTGTGCCAGCAGGTGCAGAAGCTATGCAAACAGCTTTGTTCGGAGCGGGAGAGCGCCGGGCCCGAGCCCGGTGACGGTGTACGCCGATCCCGAGCGGCAGTTCCGTGTTCCTCGAGCAGTACAGCTAGGCTCGTAGGCATGGGAATCGACTGGGAGAACATGCTAGGCGCAAGCGGCAACGGCCTCAACGATGCCTACGACAGCGCGGTCTCCGCTGTCATCTACAGGGAGGACCAGGGGGGCAGTCGTCGGCTACTCCCGGTCGGCGAAGAGCACGACGACACAGACGGCCTGCGCTGACCTGAGCGCACACACGAAAACGCCCCGGTGAGCCGGGGAGTTTTCGTGCTTCAGGGGCCAGCCAGGAGGCGGCCGAGCTCAGCCTTACACTCCTCGCGGACCTCCGGCCAGTTGGCGAAGAGCTTCGCCGCCAACACGTCGAGGTCTTCCTCAACAAACAGGCCGGATCCGCCCCGCCGGCGCCGAACATCGCTGTCGCATGTCTGTAAGCACTTCTGGTGGCCCCAGTGCGGGGGTTCACGTGAACGCTTTGCCGTGGACGGGGGGGGTCACGCCTGACCCCCCCGTGCCGCCTGTGTCACCATGGGTGCTCGCGTCGTCGCTTTTGGGATGGCCCGGGGGTCAGAAGTGCCGAATGATCGCTTAGCTGCCTTGATGGCGGAGGCGGGGGCCTCGAACAAGGGCCTGGCCAAACGCATGCGGGATCTCGCCGCGCAGCGCGGCATCGCCCTGGGCACCACGCATGTCGCCGTGCAGCGGTGGCGTGGCGGCGCGGGGATCCGGCAGCCCGCCGCGGCCCGGATCCAGTTCCGCAGCGTCTCGGTGTTCACCCCGAGACCACCAGCGACGGACTTGAACGTCGCTCCCGGCCTCGACCGGTAGAACGCGACCGCGTCCACCTTGAACTCGGCGGGGTAGTGCTTCATCCCCACGGAGACTCCGTTCTCCTGGACCCTCAAGATCCAAGTGTCTCCGGTGTCCAAATTCCGGGGTCAGAGCCCGTCGCCAGCCGGCCGATCAGCTGGTCATCCAGCACGACCGGATCCAGGCCGGCGGGCTCTGCTTCCTCAACGGCCTCGGCCGAGACGGTCACGTCTGTCATCAGGTGTCACTTCCTGTTCGAAGATCCACCATTGACCATACGGACCCACCTCCGGCGGTCCGATGTTCCGCTCGAACAGCCCGGCCGCCTGCATCCGTACCGTCTCACGGCGCTGACGCCCCGCAGGAGTTGGCCTGCCCCCATCCGCATACCTCATACACCACGGGAAACAGACAACACTCCGAGCCCATCAGGAACTTCAAGAAGAATCACCCTAACGAGCCGAAGTCAATAACTCCTCGTCGCCCAGCGACGGTGCATCGCTGCAGGCGGCGTGTTCGTCTGATCAGGGGGCGACGGGCGTCTTCACAGTCGCGCGGCGAGGACTGCGTCGGCGCGGTATCGGCCGCCCCGTACGTGGGTCGCCGGCCGAGCGCGTGGCATGGATCGCGGCGCGCTGCTCGCGGTTGGTGATGATCCGGCCGCCGCGGCCGGTCCGGCCGCAGAGCGTGGAATGGTTGCGGAGGAAGCGGCGCAGCCACGAGACGGAGCACTTCAAGACATAGGCGGTCTCCTGGACCGTCATGTACTCCTGCGCGGGGTCCTCGGGGGCAGTGGGCACCCCGTAGAGCTCGTAGGCTTTGGTGGCCATCGTCATGTCCTTTCAGGCTGGTGTGCTTCGTCCGGATGCGGCGCGAGGCGGTCGTCGGCGGTGCCGAGGGCTGCGCGGAGGGTGATGTGTGGCGGGGCTCATGTATCTACGAGTGCCGTTTTCGAGGTGACGGAGGCGGCTATCCCCGCCTGTGGTGCCAGCTGTGTACGCGTTCCGTGCGGCTCGCGTCCCCGTCAACCCCGCAGGTCAACGGTTGGTGTACCCCAGCAATCTAACCTTAGTCAGCCTCGATTGTATAGATCTAGATAGCCTTCTAGTGGGCTATCTGGTGGGCTGTATGGTGTAGTCGAATGGATCTGGATGGCCTTGTCTGGGGTCTTTCGATCATGAGTCGGCCTGTCTCGCGGATGGGCCTAGCTGGCGACGGCTGGCCCTGTGAGGATGTCAGTATGGGAACTCGCGATCTCGCCCGACTTGCGTTACGTGTCAAGGCGCACCGACTGGAGCTCTACCCCTCGCGCTTCGCGGTCGTCGAGGCGGCAGGTATCTCCAAGGGCATGTGGCGACGAGTTGAGGAGGGGGTAGATGTTCGCGAGGTGGCCTATGCAAAGGTCGACCGGACGCTCGGGTGGGCTACGGGGGCTGTGTTGAGGGGACTGAAGGCGCCGAGCCAGTCCTTGTTGGCTCCGCCGGCGGCGAGTCGGCATCGACTGGGGTCGGGCTAAGTGTGTATGCCGTCCGCGGAGCTGTGTTCAACGCTGCGAGAAAGGCGATGCCGAACGTATCGATCGGGGAGCTTGACGCTTTTAGTGAGCAGTTCGTGGAGGCGCTGCGGAGGTCGGGCGATATGGTGGAATGAAAAGGATTCGCTTCAATCCCCGTACAACCTTTGCGCCTTACCACGGCTCAAGTAGCAAGTAACAAGTAACAGGAGAGACGGTGTGCGTCCTGCCGTCCGGGGTTGCCGAAGATCACGTGGTCCGAAAGCGCGTGAGGCAGTTCATGGAAGCCCAGGGCCGTGATTGCCTGTCATGTCGTGGATGCCCGACCGGGCGTTCACGGTAGGACGGGTGGCGGAAGGGATCAGCGGATGGAGTGTCCGCCGGCACCCGCGCGCCGATCATCGAAGTGGGAGATGACAGGTGCCGTACACGGAAGTCCGCGGGAACAGCATCCGCGTGAAGTGGTGGACCGGGCAGTACAAGCTGGACGACGACGGCAAGCCGACGACCACGAAGCTGTACGGGTCCGCGTCCAAGAATCTGGACGGTATGCCGTTCGCGGATGAGGATGAGGCGTTCACCTTTGGCCTCGACCGGGAGTCCGACGTGCGGAACCGTCGGGGCCAGAGGGTCGCCGCCCCGATCAACATGGCGGACTACTGCGACCTCTGGTTCAAAGGGGTCAGTCTGCGCAGCAATTCTATGTTGTCGTACAAGTCCCGGCTGTCGGCTGTGATTCGCCCCTATTGGGCGCAGAGCACGGTGGACGAGATCACGCCCATCCAGTACGACGCGTTCAGGAAATTCGTGCAGGCCAAATACTCGCACAACTACGCGAAGGGGGTCCTGAATACATTCAAGATGATCATGGACGATGCGGTAGTGAAGTACAAATACCGCGAGGAGTCGCCCATCGTGGAGCAGAAGCGGCGAGGCCTGTACAAGAAGAAGCAGGTGCGCCGAGTCAAGCGGCAGCTGTCCACCCGATCCGTGCACCAGGCGGCCCAGAACGCCTACTACGTCTGGGGATTCGCTGGGTGGACCTATATCTGGACCATCGCCTTCACCGGACTGCGGCCGCCGGGTGAGATGTTCGGACTGCAGCGCGGCTACGCCTCGCCGTACTGGCCCGCCTCCGAGCCGGACGCCGAGCTGCGCGTGGAAGCCCTCCAGCGGTACGAGTCCCTCCACGCTCTCCGGGTGCAGTACCAGACCTATCGGGCCGACAAGAGAGCAGTGCTGGCTACGCCGAAGTACGACAGCTGGAGGACGATCGTCATCCCGCCGTTCCTGCACGAGATGCACCAGGCCCTCCTGGCGTCGCACGACCAGCCGTGGATGTTCCTGTCGATGCAGGGCAAGCCGCTGTTAAGCACGAACTTCGATAACACCTACTGGTTCCCAATCCGGGACGGCGCCGAGGAGCGCGCGTCCCGGCCTCGGTACGAGCGGTGGGCCCGGCCAGCGCTGCCGGCCGTCGAGGAGATGGCTGGAGAGGCCATCTATCGGCTGCGGCACTGGCACAAGGCGAAGCTGGACGAGCCAGGCGACATCCCACGGGTGGCAGTCGAGGAGCGGATGGGCCATGAGCTGCCGGGAGTGGAGGGCACCTACAGCGAGGTAACACTCGTGATGGAGGAGCGGATAGTTGGGTATCTCCAGAGAGTGTGGGAGAAGGAAGTGGTGGGGGCCGCGCTGTGGACGCCGACTTTTCCCATGCCTCTCCCAGACAGCCCCGCGAATCCTGCTCCGTCGCTGTTCAGCGGCCTTCCCATCCTGGAGTACGAGTGATCGTCTGGGTTAATGGCACGTTCGGGGCGGGCAAGACGAGTGCCTGCCGCGAGTTGGTGGAACTGCTGCCCGGCAGCACGCTGTTCGATCCCGAGCTGGTGGGGGCCGGCCTGCGCGGGATGCTGCCGGCGGACCGGCTGACGGCGGTCTCCGACTTCCAGGACCTGCCGGCCTGGCGCCGGCTCGTCCCCGAGACGGCGGCCGCACTGCTCGGCGAGGTGCCGGGCCCGCTGGTCGTCCCGATGACCCTGCTCAGGGAGGACTACCGGGACGAGATCTTCGGCGGGCTCGCCTCCCACGGCATCGCGGTGCACCATCTCGTCCTGGACCCTGGAGAAACGATCCTGCGCGAGCGCATAGCCCAGCGCGAGGAGTGCCCCGGCGACCCGGAGCGCAGCGCGCTGGTCCGGCGCTGGTGTCTGGAGCACCTGCCCCGCTACCGCGCCGCCCGGCGCTGGCTCGGCCGGGACGCCCGGCTGCTCGACACCGGCGGCCTCACCCCGCGCGAGACCGCCGTCCGGCTCGCCGCCCTCGTCCAGGACGGTTCGGCCCGCTGCCCCATCGCCCAGACCCCCGACGCGACCGGCGACACCGTGGCCGCCGCCGTGCTGTTCTTCGACGAGCAGGACCGGGTCCTGCTCGTCGACCCGGTGTACAAGCCGGACTGGGAGTTCCCCGGCGGGGTGGTCGAACGCGGTGAGGCGCCGACCGACGCCGCCCTCCGGGAGACCGCCGAGGAGCTGGGCCTGCGCCTCGACCCGTCCGTGCTGCGCCTGCTCGCCGTGGACTGGGAGCCGCGCACCGGCCCCCGCCGCGGCGGCCTGCGCCTCGTGTACGACGGCGGCCTGCTGGACGCCACCGCCCGTCAGGGGCTGCTGCTCCAGCAGGAGGAACTGCGCGGCTGGCGCTTCGTCAGCCTGGAGGAGGCCGCCGGCCTGCTGCCCCCGGGCCGGTACCGGCGGCTCGCCGCCGCGCTGGACGCCCGCCGCTGCGGCGAACTGCGCTATCTGGAGGCCGGACGGCGGGCCGGGCTCGGCCTGGCCCGGGCGGCCGACGCGGCGTAAGGGGTGTCCCCGGCAGGTCGCGCCGGGCGGGCGCGTCGTCGGACACACCCCGGCGGAGCCGGCGGCGGGAGGATGAGGGCATGCCGTTCACCCTGAGCCACCCGGCCGCCGTCCTGCCCCTGCTGCGCGTGGCGGGGGAGCGCGGGCCGCTGGTGGCGTCGGCGCTGGTCGCCGGGTCTATGGCGCCCGACGTGCCGTTCTTCGCGGAGTCGCTGTTCCCCGGGGTCTACGGTCGGGGCCGGCTGACGCACCGCTGGTGGGCGGTGCCGACGGTGGACGTGGCGATCGCGGGAACGGTGAACGGCCCCGGCCGGAGCGGGAGTCCGCGTAGCGGCGACCGGCCGGGGGCGGGAGGGGTCAGACCGACCGCAGTTCGGCGTAGCGGCGGAGGAAGAGCGCCTCGGTCAGGGCCATCCGCTCCAGCTCCCGCGGATCGACGCTCTCGTTGACGGCGTGGATCTGGGTGGTCGGCTCCTCGACGCCGATGAGCACGATCTCGGCCTGCGGGTACAGCGAGCGCAGGGTGTTGCAGAGCGGGATCGACCCGCCCTCGCCGGAGGCGACCATCGGGGTGCCGAACGCCTCCGCCATCGCCTCGCCCATCGCCTCGTACGCCGGGCCGGTGGTGTCCGCGCTGAACGGGGCGCCGTTGCCCTGCCGTTCGATCCGGATCCGGGCGCCGAACGGGACCTGCGCCTCCAGATGGGCGACCAGCGCGTCCTGGGCGGCGGCGGTGTCGGTGCCCGGCGGCACCCGCAGGCTGACCAGGGCCTTGGCGGCGGCCTGGACGGAGGAGGTGGCCCCGATCACCGGCGGGGCGTCGATGCCGAGGACGGTGACGGCCGGGCGGGCCCAGAGCCGGTCGGCGACGGTACCGGTGCCGGTCAGCGCGACGCCGTCCAGCACCTTGGCGTCGGCGCGGAACTGCTCGTCGGGGTACTGCACGCCGGACCAGGTCTGGTCCCGGGTCAGGCCGGCCACCGCGACGTCGCCGTGCTCGTCGTGCAGCGAGGCCAGCACCTTGACCAGGGCCTGGAGGGCGTCCGGGGCGGCACCGCCGAAGGCGCCGGAGTGCAGGTTGCCGCCCAGTGTGGTGATCGCGACCTCGACGACCGTCATACCGCGCAGCGAGGCGGTGACGGTGGGCAGGCCGGCGGCGAAGTTGCCGGTGTCGCCGATGACGATGACGTCGGCGGTGAGCAGCTCGGGGTGCGCCTCGGCGTACCGCTCCAGGCCGCCGGTGCCCTGTTCCTCCGAGCCCTCGACGATGATCTTCAGCCCGACCGGGTAGCCGTCGCCGTACACCTGGCGCAGCGCCCGGAGCGCCGTCAGGTGCATCAGGATGTTGCCCTTGCAGTCGGCCGCGCCGCGCCCGTACCAGCGGCCGTCGCGCTCGGTCAGTTCGAAGGCGGGGCTGAGCCAGGCGTCCTCGTCGAGCGGCGGCTGCACGTCGTAGTGCGAGTACAGCAGGACGGTCGGCGCGCCCTCGGGGCCGGACAGTTCGGCGTAGACGGACTGGGTGCCGTCGGGGGTGTCCAGCAGCCGCACGTTCGTCAGGCCCTCGGCGGTGAAGGCGTCGGCGACCCAGCGGGCGGCCCGCTCGCACTCCTCGACGGGGAACTGCCGCGGGTCGGCGACCGAGCGGAAGGCGACCAGTTCGGCGAGGTCGGTGCGGGCACGGTCCATCAGGGACCGGACGGCGTCGGCCAGGGGCTGCTGTGGCATCGGGGTGCTCCGAGGGTGGCTGGTCCGTCCGAGGGGTGGTCCGGGCGGACGGCGACGGCTGGGGGTACCGCCGATCATAGGCGGAGTCGAACGGACGCCCGGGAGGATCCTCCGGGGTTCGGGGCGGCGCGGCGACCGGCGGTCGGGGGGACGCATAGGATTGCTCGACGTGACTGACTCCGGAAGCTCCGATTCCCGTAGCCCGCTCGACGCCGAGGCGTCCGGACAGCCGTCCGAGGCACTGCCGTCCGAGCCGCGTCAACCCGAGCGGCAGCCGGCCGCTCAGCCGGCCGAACAGGCGGCCGTGGAGACGCCCGAGACGCCGCGGCCCGGGTCCGGCGGCCCGCTCGACGGCGTCTGGGACGTCGTCGTGGTCGGCGCCGGACCGGCCGGAGCGTCGGCCGCGCACGCCGCCGCCGCCCAGGGCCGCCGCGTCCTGCTGCTCGACAAGGCCGAGCACCCCCGTTACAAGACCTGCGGCGGCGGCATCATCGGCCCCTCCCGCGACAGCCTGCCGCCGGACTTCCGGCTGCCGCTGCAGGACCGCGTGCACGCCGTCACCTTCGCGTACGACGGCCGGTTCACCCGGACGCGGCGCTCCAGGCGGATGCTGTTCGGGCTGGTCAACCGGGACGAGTTCGACCTGCGCCTGGTGCAGGCGGCGAAGCAGGCGGGCGCGGTGCTGGTCACCGGAGTGACCGTCACCGGCGTGGAGCAGCGCGGCGGCGAGCACCGGACGGCCGTCGTCACCGCAGCCGACGGGCGCACCTTCGAGGCGCGCGCGGTGGTCGGGGCGGACGGCAGCGCCAGCCGGATCGGCCGGCACGTCGGGGTCTCCTTCGACCAGATCGACCTGGGCCTGGAGGCGGAGATCCCCGTCCCGCCGCAGGTCGCGGAGGACTGGGCGGGCCGGATCCACCTCGACTGGGGCCCGCTGCCCGGCAGTTACGGCTGGGTGTTCCCCAAGACCGGGACGAGCAGCCTGACCGTCGGGGTCATCTCGGCCCGCGGCGACGGCGAGCGCACCAAGCAGTACCTGGCCGACTACATCCGGCGGCTGGGCCTGTCCGGCTTCCCGCCGAGCGTGGAGTCCGGGCACCTGACGCGCTGCCGGGCCGAGGACTCGCCGCTCTCCCGCGGCCGGGTGCTGGTGGCCGGGGACGCCGCCGGGCTGCTGGAGCCGTGGACCCGTGAGGGCATCTCGTACGCGCTGCGCTCGGGCCGGCTGGCCGGCGAGTGGGCGGTCAAGGTCGCCGAGGCGGGCAACGCCGGGGAGGTGCGGCGCGAGGGGCTGAACTACGCCTTCGCCATCAAGGCCGGGCTGGGCGTGGAGATGCGGGCCGGCAAGCAGATGCTGGCCGCGTTCGAGCGCCGCCCGTACCTGTTCCACGCCGCCGTCTGCCTGGTCAGCCCGGCCTGGCGGGCCTTCGCCCGTACGACCCAGGGGCACACCACCTTCGCCCAGGTGCTGCGTCAGTACCGCGTGGCCCGGCGGCTGACCTCGCTGGCCTCCCGGTAGCGGGCCCACCGGGTACGAGGCACCGGGGTGCCGCCGGGGCGGGCGCTGGTCGCGCCCGCCCCGGTGGCTCCGGTCACTTGAGCCCGGTGTCCAGCGCCGTGATGAGGGCGCCGTTCGGGGTGTCGCCGGACATCTCCCAGATCATGCTGCCGAGCAGGTTCTTCGACTTCAGGTAGGCCGTCTTCTGGGCGATCGACCAGGTGTCGTCGAAGGTCCACCACTGGCCGCCGGGGCCGGTGTAGCCGTAGGTCGAGATGGACTGCGGGTCGTGGTAGACGGTGAGGTTGGGGAAGGTGGTGATGAGGTTGTTGTACCCGCGGGTGCCGGCCTCCTCGGCGAACTGTCCGGGCGCCGCGCCGGTCGCGGTCTGCCACTCGCCCGCCGCGCCGCCGTCCGCCACGCCCTGCCAGCCGCGGCCGTAGAACGGGAAGCCGATGGTGAGCTTGCGCGGGTTGACCCCGGCGCCCAGGTAGGCCTGGACGGCCGCGTCCACGCTGAAGTGGAAGTTGTACGGGTCCTGGGTGTCCGCGTAGAGGTTGGCCTGGTGGCCGGTGCGGTTCGGCTCCCACGAGTTGTCGCTGCCGGCGCCGTGGAAGTCGTAGCCCTGGACGTTGGCGATGTCCAGGTAGTTGAAGATCTTCGAGAGGTCCCAGCCCTGGTTGATCTTGACCGGGTCGGCCGGGGTGAAGGCGGTCAGCAGCTTGTGCGAGCCGCCGAGCGCGTCGAGCTGCTTGCGGAACTCGGCGAGCAGCAGGGTGAGGTTGTCCTTGTCGTTGGCGCTGTAGTGGTTGCCGGGGTGGCCGTCGCCGGAGCCGGGCCACTCCCAGTCGAGGTCGATGCCGTCGAAGATCCCGGCCGCCACGCCGTCACCGCCGGCGCCGTTGTAGACCGGCAGGTTGCCCTTGATCCAGGTGTCGATGCAGGACTTGACGAGCTTCTGCCGGGAGGCGTCGGTGGCGGCCGCGTCCGAGAAGTACTTGGAGTACGTCCAGCCGCCGAGCGAGACGACCACCTTCAGGTTGGGGTACTTGGCCTTGAGCTTCTTCAACTGGTTGAGGTTGCCGCGGAGTTTGCCCCAGCCGTCGTCGGCCACGCCGTCCACCGACTGGGCGGCGCTCATCGGGCGGGCGTAGTCGGCGTCGGCGTCGCCCGCGCCGGTGCCCTGGTCCGGGTCCTGCGGGTTGGAGGTGGTACCCCTGGTGACGCCGGCCAGGCAGGTCAGATTGACCGGATCGATGTTCTCGAAGGCGTAGTTGATGACGTCGAGCTTGGCCGCGCTGCCCGAGGTGTCGAGGTTCTTGACGAAGTACTGGCGGCCGTAGATGCCCCACTGGGTGAAGTAGCCGACCCGGGCGTACTTTCCGGCCCCGACCAGGTCGGCGGTGGTGACGGAGAGCGGCGCCGAGGCGGGCGAGGCGTTGTCGGCGCCGTCGCGGGCCTTGACGGTGAAGGTGTAGGCGGTGGACGGGGAGAGGCCGCCCACATTGGCGGTCAGCGTGGACCCGGTGACGGTCTTGACCAGGGTGGCGCCCTGGTAGACGTCGTACGCGGCCACCCGCACGTTGTCGGTGGCGGCGTTCCAGGCGAGCGTCACGTCGGACGAACCCACCGCCGTGGTGCGGAGGTTGGTGGGCGCGGTGGGCGGCACCGGGTCGGTGGCCGGGTCGAAGGTGGAGGCCGTGACGGACACGCTCAGCGGGCCGGTGTTGCCCCGGGTGTCCTTGGCGCGCACGGTCAGGGTGTACGAGGTGGCCGGGGTGAGCCCGGTGACCAGCGCGTCGGTGGTGGTGCTGGTGCCCACCACCGTGCTCCCGTTGAGCACCTCGTAGGACGCGACCGGGAAGTCCCCGCCGGTGGCGGCCGGCCAGTGCAGCGCGAGGCTGTGGGCGGTGGAGTCGGTCACCGTCGGGGTGCCGGGCGCGGACGGCAGGACGTCCGAACTCCCGTCGCACTTGTCGCCGTTGATGCGGCAGCCGGTCGGCGTGCCGAGCGGGCCGTTGGCGACGAACCAGAAGCTGTACGGCTCGGTGGTGCCGTGCGCGGGGACGTTCGCGTTGTAGAAGGCGTTGGTGGCGGTGACGTGGCTGCCGTTGGCCGTCGCGGTGCCGTTGTAGCTGTTGGCGATGGTGGCGCCGGCCGGCAGGTCGAACTCCAGGGTCCAGCCGGAGACGGCGGCGGTGTTGTCGTTGTGGACGACGTAAGTGCCCTGCCACCAGGAGCCGTTGTTGACGGTGGTGAAGGTGGCGGTGAGCTTTCCGGCGGCGTTCGCAGGGGTGGCCAGCACGGTGAGCGCGGCCAGCGGGAGGAGCAGGGCGGAGAGCAGCGTCAGCAGTCTGCTGCGCGCTCGCGGGCGGTGTGCCCGGGGTCGAGCGGACATGGTTCTCCCTGTGGCTGTGGGGGTTGGACAGGGTGACGTAGAACCGTACGGGTGGTGCGTGGCCGATCGGTGCCCGCGCCGTGGGGAGACGGGGGCATGGGCACTGTAGGAGGACTGGACCAATGCGTCAACAGGTCTGTACCAATGGCGAGTTGATCAACCGGATCGGGGGTTTGGGCCGAGGGCTTGGGTCGGCGGTCCGGCAGGATCCGTGCGGCGCACCTCAGGCGCGCCGGGGGCCGCCGGTCAGCTCGTCGCCGAGCGGGCTGCGGGAGTAGAGCACCGAACGGCCGTGCCGGGCCCTGGTCACCAGGCCGGTGTCGGACAGCACGGCCAGGTGCTGGCTGACGGCGCCCGGGGTGACGCCCAGCCGGTAGGCGAGGTCGGTGGTCGAGGCCGGTTCGGCGAGCAGGGTCAGCAGCCGGGCCTTCGGCGCGCCGAGCAGCAGCTCCAGCGCGCGCGGGGTGACGGGGGCGGTCGGCCCGGCCATGCCGGCCTGGCCGCGGGCCGGGTAACTGATCTGCGGCGGAAGGTCGTTGTCGATCATCGTGATCGCACCGCGGGCGAAGAAGGTCGGGACGAGGACCAGCCCGCGGCCGTCCACCGTGATCTCGCCGTCCCAGTCCGTCCAGCGGCGGTTGATCGACAGCACGCCGTCCTCCCAGCGCAGCCGGTGGTCCAGGTCGGCGAAGAGCGCCGCCGCGCCGTGCTGGGCCAGCAGCCGCGCCCGGTACACCAGGTCCGCCTCGAGCACCGCACGCGCCTGCGGCCACCAGGAGGGCGCCAGGCAGACCTCCCAGTACTCCTCCAGCCCGTCCGCGATCCGGGCCAGCAGCCGCGCCGGATCGGCCAGCCCGGCCGACAGGACGGCGGGCAGCGGTCGGCCGTGCGGCAGGAAGACCTGCTCCAGCTCGGGGCGCAGCCGCTCGGGCGGCAACGCGCGGACGACGGCCAGCTCGGTGCGGAAGTCCGGGGCGGGGGAGGCCGGCCGGGGCGTCAGGAAGTCGGGGATCCAGCGGTTCGCGCCCACCAGCGAGAGCAGCAGCGTCGAGTCCAGCCGGGCGAAGGCGGGGCGCAGCCGCTCGAAGGCGGACGACTGGAGCGCGTAGAAGCCCGGGTGGGTCCACATCCGCAGGCTGAGCGCGGCCTCCTGGATCGGCGAGCAGGCGAACCAGGTGGTGGCGAGGTCGGACAGCCCGAGCCTGAACCGGTGCACCTGTCCGCCCCCGTCGTCGCCGTCCTTTTAGCCAGAGCCTAAATCAGTACTGTGCGGGAGCGGGAGGCGGTGGGATCGAGGACATGACCACCTCACCGGCGGAGACCTCCGCACGCGGCTCCGACCTGCCCGAAACCGGACCGGCCAGGACATCACGACTGCTGCACCCCGATCCGGCGGTGCGCAGGCTCGCCGGTATCACCCTCGTGAACACCCTCGGCAACGGCCTCTCGCTCGCCGTCGGCGTGCTCTTCTTCACCCGCGTCCTCGGGCTGAGCGCCGCCCGGCTCGGCTTCGGGCTCACCGTCGCCGGTCTGTGCGGGGTCGCCGCCAGCATGCCGGCCGGGCGGGCCGCGGACCGCTGGGGCGCGCGGCGGGTGCTGGTGCTGCTGGTCGCGCTGGAGGCCGTCGGCACCGCCGGGTACGCGCTGGTGCACAGCTATCCGGCCTTCGTCGCGCTGGCCTGTGCGGTCACCGCCGTCGACCGGGGGTCCGCCGCGGTGCGCAACGCCCTCTACGCCGAAGTGCTGCCCGCCGACCGCCGGGTGGCGGGCCGGGCCTACCTCAGGGTGGTGACCAACGCGGGCCTGTGCGGCGGTACGGCGCTCGGCGCGATCGCTCTCCAGGCGGACACCCGGCCGGTCTATCTGACGGCGATTCTGGCCGACGCCGTCTCCTTCGCGGTCGTCGCCGTGCTGTACCTGCGGCTCCCGGCCCCCGCCCCGGGACGGCACGAGCGGCCCGGCCGGCCCGGGCGGCAGCGCAACCCGGCCCTGCGGGACGGGCCGTTCCTGGTGGTGACGGCGCTGAACTCGCTGTTCTGCCTCCAGTTCGCGCTGCTGGAGGTCGGCGTGCCGCTCTGGATCGTCCAGCAGACCGACGCGCCCCGGATCACCGTGGCGGGCACCCTGATCGTCAACACCCTGCTGGTGATCGCCCTCCAGGTCCGGGCCACCCGGGGCACCGAGGACCCGGCGACGGCCGCCCGGGTCTGCGGCCGGGCGGGTCTGATCCTCGCCGCCTCCTGCGTGGTGATCGGCCTCGCCCACGGACTGCCCCCGGTCGTCGCGGCCGTGGTGGTGCTCGCCGGGGTGGCGCTGCAGGCGCTCGGCGAGGTGCTGAGCCAGGCCGGTGGCTGGGCGCTCAGTTACGACCTGGCCGACGAACGCGCCCACGGCGCCTACCAGGGGGTCCACAACGCGGGCAGCGCCGCCTCGCTGATGATTGGCCCGGCGGTGGTCAGCACCGCCGTGATCGGGTTCGGCCTGCTCGGCTGGGCCGCGCTCGGTGTGCTGCTGGCCGGCGCGGGACTGGCCATGGGCCCCGCCGTCCGGTGGGCCGGGCGGCGGGGCGCGATCGCGGTCTAGACCGTACGGGCCCGGCGCGGGCCGGGCGACCCTAGGCGGGCTCGGGCACCAGGGCGAGGGCCTCGATCTCGATCAGGACCTCGGGCAGGAACAGCGCCGCCACCTGCATCGCCGAACTGGCCGGCAGCCGGGCCGGGTCCATGCAGGCGTTCCGGGCCTCGCGGATGGCGGAGAGGTACGCGATGTCGGTGACGAAGTAGGTCAGCTTGACGACATCGGTGAAGTCGGCCCCGGCCGCGGCCAGGCAGCGGCGCAGGTTCTCGAAGATCTGCCGGGCCTGCGCCTCCGGGTCGCCCGGGCCGACCAGCCGCCGCTGCTCGTCGAACGCGACCTGGCCGGAGACCGCGACCAGGCGCCCGGTGCCGGTGACGACCTGGGTGTACCCGGTGCCGGGGGCGACCCCGGGCGGCTCGGCGATATGGGTGAGGTGCTGCGGGGTGGTGGTCATGCGGTCATCGTGACCCAGCCGCGATCACCGTTCCACCGGATTTCCCGCCCCTGGCCGGTGCGTGCCCCACCACCGGCCTCCGGTCCGCGGGAGCCCCGGCCGAGGCGGCTCTGGCCGTCGGGCGGGTGGCCGTGTCAGAGTCGTCCGGGCGCCGCCCGAACCACCGGGGACGCCTCGGCAGTCCGACCCACCCTCAGCCGGAAAGCAGGCCCGCACCGATGACCCGCGAAGTACCCTTCGTCCGCGTCACCACCGCCGACGCCGTCACCACCCTGACCCTCGACTCGCCGCACAACCGCAATGCCCTCTCCACCCGCCTGATGGCCGAACTGACCGCCGGCCTGGCGGTCGCGGCGGCCGACCCGGAGGTCCGGGCGGTGGTGCTCGGGCACACCGGCAAGGTGTTCTGCGCGGGCGCCGACCTCTCCGAGGCGACCGGTGCGGACCCGACGGTCGGCCCGCGCGGCCTGGTGGAGCTCCAGCGGGCGATCGTGGACTGCGCGAAGCCGGTGATCGCCGTCGTCGACGGCCACGTCCGGGCCGGCGGCCTCGGCCTGGTCGGCGCCGCCGACCTCGCGCTGGCCGGCCCGGCCGCCACCTTCGCGTTCACCGAGGTCCGGCTCGGTCTCGCGCCCGCCGTCATCTCGCTCCCACTGCGCCCCAAGCTGGACCCGCGCGCGGCCTCCCGCTACTACCTGACCGGCGAGGTCTTCGCCGCCGCCGAGGCCGCCCGGATCGGCCTGATCACCCAGGCGACGGACTCCGCCGAGTCCACCGGCACCGCGCTCACCTCCCTGCTGGACGCCCTGCGGCTGGGCTCGCCGCAGGGCCTCGCGCAGTCCAAGCGGCTGGCCAACGCCGAGGTGGTGCGCTCCTTCGAGCGGGACGCCGACGAACTGGTCGAGCTGTCGGCCCGGCTGTTCGGCTCGGACGAGGCGCAGCAGGGCATGCGGGCGTTCCTGGCCAAGCAGCCCGCGCCATGGGCGCGGTGACCGCCCGCCACACCGGGGTTCAGCTCCAGCGGACGGCGGCCGTCTCCCGCCAGAGGTCCAGCAGCGACCGGTCGCCCGAGCGGTCCACCCGTTCGGCCGGCAGCCGGTTCCAGAGCAGCAGGTAGAGCTCGCGGGCCGGACCACTGAGCGTGAGGTCGGCGGGGCCGCCGCCGTCGGCGGGCCCGGCGTCGCCCAGGCGCCGGACGGACAGCGGCTCCTGGCTGATGGTCAGCAGCCAGGAGACCGGCCCGTCGGTGGCCCGGACCAGCACCGTGCGCGGGTGCTCGCTGCGCGCCCGGGCACGGCCGCGGGACATCAGACCGCACAGCAGCTCGTCGATGCCGTCCAGCGCCAGGTCGGTGGCGACCGGCGGGCCGGGCTCCCCGGAGGCGGCGTCGGCGTCGAAGCGGTGCACGGCCGTCTCGTGCGCCTGGCGGCGGGCCCAGAACGCCAGTGGGCCGGGCGCGGGCAGGAAGCTCCAGCAGTCCAGGTCGGCCGGCGCCGCGGCGAGCGCCTCCACCAGGGCGGTGTGGCCCGCCCGGAACCAGCCGACCAGCGCGGCGTCGGACGGTTCCGGCCCCCAGGCGGCGGCCGCGCCGTCGGCGTCCAGCGGTGCCCGGTGACCGTGCACCAGGTAGGCGGTGGCCCAGCGGTGCACCTGGCCGGTGTGCAGGACGAGGTCGCGCAGCCGCCAGTCGGGGCAGGTGGGGACGGGGGCGGCGAGGTCGGTGCGGTCGGCGGCGTCGGCCAGCAGGCCGCCCTCGCGGCGCAGTGCGTCGATGTGCTCGGAGATCTCCATGGTCGACGAGTGTCGCACCGGTGGCGGATTTCGGACCTGCCGACCGATCGGCTGCCGTCCTGCCGTCCTGCCGAGCTGGAAGCGGCAGCCGTACCGGGCCGATGTGACGTTGGCCGCCTCGCCGGTCGGCCGTACCGTACGGGCCGGTAACGTGAGCGCATGCCGATCACCCGTTCCCTGTTCTCCGCCGTCCGGGCCGGCGGCCGACGTGTCGCGGGCCGCCTCGTCCACCGGGGCTGGCGCTTCGTGCAGACGGCCGGGGCGGTGTCCGGCGACAACCCCGGGCCGTACCGGTTCGGCGAACTGGGCGCGGGGACGAAGCTCGCGTTCCCGCTCGGCGCCGTCTTCAACGAGCAGTGGATCACCATCGGCCCGTTCTCGATCATCGGCGAGCGCGTCACCATCAGCGCGGGCTTCCTGCCGGGCCTGGACCTCGGGCCGGAGCCGATAGTCCGGATCGGCGGTGGCTGCGTGATCGGCCGCGACAGCCACATCGTCGGCCACCAGTCGATCGTCCTCGGCGACGACGTCTGGACCGGCCCCGGCGTCTACATATCCGACCAGGCCCACGAGTACCGCTCCACCGACCTGCCGATCGGCAAGCAGTGGCCGCGCAACGAACCGGTCGAGATCGGCCCCGGCAGCTGGATCGGCACCGGCGCGGTGATACTCCCCGGCGCCAGGCTCGGCCGCAACGTCGTCGTCGCGGCCGGCGCGGTGGTCCGCGGCGAGGTCCCCGACCACAGCGTGGTCGCCGGCGCCCCGGCGAAGGTCGTCCGCCGCTGGACCGCCGAGGAGGGCTGGCAGCCCCCGCTGCGCCACGATCCGCCGAGCCCCGTCCCCGACGGCGTCACCGCCGAGCAGCTGCGCGCCCTGGTCGGGTGGGACCTGCGGCTGCCGGGGGAGGACGCCTCGTCCTGAGGACGGGCCCGGCCCGGACGCGGTCAACGGATCGGCTGGGCAGGGGAGTTCGGTCCGGGCGGTTCCGCTGGCTGTTCCCGGACCGGGCCCGTAGCTCCTCCGCGGGGCCGGTGCCCTTCTTCGCGGGCGGGAGCGGCAACTCGTCCGGGTGGCAGGTCTGTTCGCTCCCACCGCGCTGCCGCTCCCCGGTCAGCCGGCCGGGCTCAGCGTCACGACGGCCGTGGCGCCGTCGACGCGCAGGGTGTGCGGGCCGGGGGCGGTGAGCAGGGCGGCGTCGAAGCGGGTGAGGCCGGCCGGGCCGAGGGCGGCGGTGCCGGCCAGGCAGACCACCAGGACGGTGGCGCCGGGCGGGACGTCCACGGCGCGGGGCGAGGCGGCGAAGGAGACGTCGGCGGTGGTGCGGCCCCGGCGGGTCATCACGTTGAAGTCGACCACCGGGCCGCCGAGCAGGCGGCAGCCGGTCGTCGCGTCGCCGGGGAAGGCGAACGGGCGGAAGGGGGTGTCGACGAGGTGCTCGGTGCCGTCGACGGTCAGCGCCATGCCCGGGCCGTCGACCAGGGTGATCACCCGGTCGACGCCGGGGAACGGCGAGAACGGTCCGGCCGAGGCGACGTCCGCGAGGCTGACCCGCCAGTCGAAGGTGTCCAGCCCCGCCCCGGCCGGGAAGCCGGCGACCTCCCTGGTCACCCCGCCCCCGTTGAGCCAGGCCGTCGCCGGGCGCTCGCCCGCCCGCAGTATCCGGATCCGCCCACTGGTCGTCATGGCGGCATCCTGCCACGAGCCGCCCGGGGGCCGGGGGCGGAGGGCGCCCCCGCCGTTGCGCAGGATCTCCGGCACGGTCGGCAAGCGCGGCAGCCCGGCGCGGACGGACGGGCCTCCCGCGCCGGACGGCGCGACCGGGGGTGGGCGGGCGTCGGGGCGCGGCCGGCCGGTCAGCGGGAGCGGGCCGTCAGGGGGAGGAGCGCGGCGACGGTGGCGGCGAGCGCGACGGTGGTGAGGGCGAGCGGGAGGCCGGCGGCGTCGGCGAGGAAGCCGATCACCGGCGGCCCGATCAGCATGCCGCCGTAGCCGAGGGTGGACGCGAGGGCGACGCCCTGCGGACCGCCCGCGGCGCCGGCCCGGGCGATGGCGAGCGGGAAGATGTTGGCCAGGCCGAGGCCGACCAGCACGAATCCGCCGATGACGAGCGGCACCGAGGGCGAGAGCGCGGCGAGCAGCATGCCGGCCGCGGCGGTGAGGCCGCCGAGGACCATCACCCGGGTCTGGCCGAGCCGGATCGAGGCCCAGGTCCCGCCGACCCGCCCGGTGGTCATCGCGAAGGCGTACGCGGCGTACGCGGCGGCGGCCGTACCGGCACCGGCGTGCACGTCGTCGGTGAGGTGCAGGGTGGTCCAGTCGGCGATCGCGCCCTCGCCGTAGGCGCAGCAGAGAGCCGTGAGCCCGAGCAGCAGGACGAGCAGGCGGGCGTGCGGGGCGGCCGCCGTCCGCGAGCCGGGGCTCCCGGTGGCAGGGCGGGCGGGCGCCACCGCCGGTGCGGCCGGGCTGCGGAGCAGGACCACACCGGCGCCCGCCGTGACGGCCAGGCCGAGCAGGCCGCCCAGGGCGAGCGCCCAGGCGGTGCTGAGGGTGCCCGCGAGCAGCCCGCCGGCGCCCGCGCCGAGCAGGCCGCCGAGGCTGTAGCCGGCGTGGAAGCTGGGCATGACCGGTCGCCGCAGCTCGGCCACCAGGTCGACGGCGGCGCTGTTCATGGCGACGTTGGCACCGCCGTAGCCGGCGCCGAAGAGCAGCAGGACGCCGCCGAGCGCCGCGACCGAGTGGGCGTGCGCGGGCAGTGGCACGGCGACGCCGAGCAGGGCCAGCGAGCCGACGGTGACCGGCCGGGAGCCGTACCGCAGACAGAGCCGGCCGACCACCGGCATGGTGGCCACGGCGCCGGCCGAGACGCAGAGCAGGGCGAGCCCGAGGGCACTGTGCGAGGCGCTGACCTGGCTGCGGATGTCCGGAATGCGCACCACCCAGGCGGCGAACAGGAAGCCGTCGACGGCGAAGAAGGCGGTCAGTGCGAGACGTGCGGCCCCCCAGGGGGTGTCGGGGGCGGGTGGTGTGCTGCGAGACTGGGAGGAGGGGCGGTCGGTCCGGGAATACGCGAGGATTTTGTTTCGGAGCGGCACAAAGTAACAATAGAGGTGTGCAGCTCACACCTTCAAGTCCGAAGCCAGGCTCTGCGGCCGACCCCGACGCGCAGCGCGACGCCCACCGCCGCGCGGCACCCGACCGCGGCCGGACGCTGCTGGGCCCGGCGCTCTCCCTCATCCACACCGGCCAGACGCCCACCCGCTCGGCGCTCACCCGCGCGCTGGACGTCACCCGGGCCACCGCCGGCGCCGTCACGGCGGAGCTGGAGGCGCTCGGCCTGATCGCCGTCGACTCCCGCCCGGCGGGCGGCGGCCGCGGCCGCCCCTCGCACCGGCTGGCCATCGACCCCGAGGGCCCGGTCGTCATCGCCGGGCAGATCCACGCCGACGGGCTGAGCGTCACCCTCGCCGGGCTCGGCGGCCTGCTGGACCCGCCCGTCCACCTGCCGCTGCCCGCCGCCACCGACCCGGTCCGGATGCTGCGCGCCGTCGCCCAGGCGGGCGCCGAGCTCGCCCGCGGCACCACCCGCCGCTGCCTCGGCGCCGCGCTCGCGCTGCCCAACCCGGTCACCGAGCCGGACGGCACCGCCCTAGCCGCACTGCACTTCGCCTGGCCCAGTGGCACGCCGGTCGCCGACCTGTACGACGTCGAGGTCGGCCGCGCCGACAACGGCCCGCACGCGCTGGACCCGCTGCCCTCCTTCGTCGCCAACGACGCCAACCTCGGCGCGCTCGCCGAGTACCGGCACGGGGCCGGGCGCGGCGCCCGCCACCTGCTGCTGGTCACCTCCGGCCACCGCGGCGTCGGTGGCGCGCTGGTGATCGACGGCCGGCTGCACACCGGCAGCGCGGGACTCGCGCTGGAGGTCGGCCACCTCACCGTCGACCCGCAGGGCCGCCCCTGCCAGTGCGGCAACCGGGGCTGCCTCAACTCCGAGACCGACCCCGACGCGCTGTTCGCCGCCGCCGGGCTCACCCCCGAGCCGGACCGCCCGCTGCTCGACCAGGCCCGCGAGCTCTGCCGCTCCGCCGCCACCGACCCGCGCGCCCGGGCCGCCGTCGAGCACGTGATCGACCGGCTCGGCCTCGGGCTCGCCGGAGTCGCCAACATCCTCAACCCCGACCGGGTGGTGCTCAGCGGCCTCCACCGCGACCTGCTGGAGGCCGCGCCCGAGCGGCTGCGCGCGGTGCTCGCCGAGCGCTCCCTCTGGGGCCGCAGCGGCCGGGTGCCGATCGTCGGCTCGGAGCTGGCGCACAGCGCACTGGCCGGCGCGGCCGAGCTGGCCTGGCTGCCGTACCTGGCGGACCCGCAGTCGGTGGCGGCGGGCTGAACCCCGGGCCCTCCGGCGCGCCGGCCGCCGGAGGGCGATGACACGCCAGGCCGCCGGAGGGCGATAAGCGGAAGCTGGGACAGCCGAAACGGTCACTTATCGTGACTCTCATATACTCGTAGTGAGCAACCGGGGGGTTCGAGCGAGGAGAGCCATCATGGGTATCGAGCCGACCGTCGACGTGGACCGCTCCGACGCGGACTACCGCAGCTGGCTCAAGGAGGCCGTACGCAAGGTCCAGGCGGACGCCAACCGCTCCGCCGACACCCACCTGCTGCGCTTCCCGCTCCCCGCCGACTGGGGCATCGACCTCTACCTCAAGGACGAGTCCACCCACCCCACCGGCTCGCTCAAGCACCGGCTGGCCCGCTCGCTCTTCCTGTACGGGCTCTGCAACGGCTGGATTCGCCCCGGCAAACCGGTGATCGAGGCCTCCAGCGGCTCCACCGCCGTCTCCGAGGCGTACTTCGCGCAGCTCGTCGGCGTGCCGTTCATCGCCGTGATGGCCAAGAGCACCAGCCAGTCCAAGATCGACCTGATCGAGTTCCACGGCGGCGAGTGCCACCTGGTCGAGCGCTCCGACGAGGTGTACGAGGCCTCCGCCCGGCTCGCCGAGGAGACCGGCGGCCACTACATGGACCAGTTCACCTACGCCGAGCGGGCCACCGACTGGCGCGGCAACAACAACATCGCCGAGTCGGTCTTCGCCCAGCTGCGCCTGGAGCCGCACCCCGAGCCGGCCTGGATCGTCGCCACCGCCGGGACGGGCGGCACCTCGGCGACCATCGCCCGGTACGTGCACTACCAGCAGTACGACACCCGGATCTGCGTCGCCGACCCGGAGAACTCCTGTTTCTTCGACGGCTGGGTCCGCCACGACCCGGACGCGGTCTGCGCGAGCGGCTCGCGGATCGAGGGCATCGGGCGCCCCCGGATGGAGCCGAGCTTCGTGCCCGGGGCGATCGACCGAATGATGAAGGTCCCGGACGCCGCCTCGGTCGCCGCCGTCCGGGTGCTGGAGCGGGTGCTCGGCAAGCGGGCCGGGGCCTCCACCGGGACGGGGCTGTGGAGCGCGCTGCGGATCGTCGCCGAGATGCGCGCCGCCGGGGAGCGCGGCAGCGTGGTCACCCTGATCTGCGACCCGGGCGACCGCTACCTCGACAAGTACTACTCGGACGACTGGCTGGCCGGCGAACGGATCGACATCGTGCCCTACCGCGCCGCACTGGACGCCTTCCTGGCCGGCGGCGCCTGGACGGGCTGACGCCGTCGGCCCGGGCGATCGCGGGCGGTCAGGGCGTGCGGGCGCCCGGGAGGTCGGCGGGGACGAGGAGCTGGAGCTCCTCGGTGGACGGGTCGGCGAGGTGGGCGACGCGCATGGCGTGGCGTTCGACCATGGTCTCGAAGACCTGCCGGGCGGTGCGGCCGTTGCCGAAGTTGGGGCCGCGCTCCAGGGTGGCGAAGTGGTCCAGCAGCGCGCCCTCGGTGGCCTCGGCCAGCGCGTACTCGTGCTCGGCGCACTGGGCGCGGGCGATCTCCAGCAGCTCCTCGGCGGTGTAGTCGGAGAAGGTGATGGTGCGGGAGAAGCGCGAGGAGACACCGGGGTTGGCGGAGAGGAAGCGCTCCATCTCACTGGTGTAGCCGGCCACGATGACGACCACCTCGTCCCGGTGGTCCTCCATCAGCTTGACCAGGGTGTCGATCGCCTCCCGGCCGAAGTCGCGGGCGCCGTCCTCGGGCGCCAGCGTGTACGCCTCGTCGATGAAGAGCACCCCGCCGCGGGCCCGGTCGAAGGCGGCGGCGGTGCGGATCGCGGTGGAGCCGATGTGCTCGCCGACCAGGTCCACCCGGGCGACCTCGACCAGGTGGCCGCGCTGCAGCACCCCGAGCGAGGCCAGGATCTCGCCGTAGAGCCGGGCCACCGTGGTCTTGCCGGTGCCGGGGGCGCCGGTGAAGACCAGATGGCGGCGGAGCGAGGGCGCCTTGAGCCCGGCCTGGCGGCGGCGCCGGCCGACCGCGATCAGGTCGATCAGCGTCCGGACCTCCTGCTTGACGGTGGCCAGGCCCACCAGCGCGTCCAGTTCGGCCAGCGCCTCGTCGGCCGGCCGGCAGTCCGGGATCGGGCCGATCGCCGCGGGTGCCGCCAACGGGGGCGGGGCGGTGGTCAGTTGGGCCGTTCTCGGGGCCGGCACCTCGGCCGCGGGGGCGGCCGGGGCGACATCGTCCGAGGTGCAGGCCTCCACCACCGGGCCGGGCTCGGAGAACTCGAAACCGGCCCGCTCGTTCTGTTCGGCCCGGCAGCGGATGAGCTGGGTGCGGCAGCCGTCGATGATGTGGAAACCGAAGCCCTTGCCGTGCGAGACCCGGCAGTCCTCGAAGGTGCCCCGGCCCTGCGCGGAGACGTACACGCCGGCGTCCGAGCTGGCCCGGACGGTGCAGTCGCGCAGCACCGGGTCGGCGCCCTTGGTGACGATGACGCCGGTGGCCACGTCGGAGATCTCGCAGCCGGTGAGCAGCCCGCCGCTGCCGTGGTCGCGGAACCAGAGCCCGGTGCCCGCCTCCTGGACCCGGCAGCCGGTGAGGGTCACCCCGGCACCGCCGCTGACCGACACCGCCGAGCTGCGGATCCGGCTGAACGAGCAGCCGTCGGCGGTGGCGGCGGAGTCGCGGTCCAGCACGAAGAGCGCGTCCGGCAGGTCGTGCAGCGAGCAGTCGGTGAGGGTGAGCCGGGCGCCGTCGCTGACCCAGAGGGCCGGGTACTCCCCGGTCGAGCCGTGGATCTCGCTGGACTCGGCGACGGCCTCGGTGCCCTGGTCCCAGACCGAGAGCGCGCCGCGCCCGAAGTCCCGGACGGTGCTGCCGGAGAGGCTGAGCCGGGCCCGGCCGCGCAGGTCGGCGCCGTTCTCCGGCAGGTCGTGCAGCCGGCAGCCGGTCAGCACCAGCTCGGCCTCGCCGTCCAGGGTCAGGCCGTTGCCCGTGACCCGGTGGATCTCGCAGTCGATCAGCCGCCCGCCGGCCTGCGCCTCGGCCTGCACCCCGCTGCCGCGGATCTCGTAGATCTCGCAGCCGGTCAGCTCGGCGGCGCTGCCCGGGTCGGTGAGCAGCACCCCGGCGCCGGAGGCGTGGTGCACCCGGCAGCGCTCCAGCGCGGCGGTGGCGCCGCCGAGCACCGCGAGCCCGGCCTGCCCGGCGGCGGCGACCTCGCAGTCCTCGAACGCGGCCGCCGTGCCCTCGCCGCGCAGCCGCAGGCCGAGGCCCGCCGGGTTGGAGACCACACAGCCGCGCAGGGTGGGCCGGGCGCCGGCGGTGACCTCGATACCGCTGGCCGAGCGGGTCTCCACCCGGCAGCCGCTGAGCGAGGGCGTCGCCGCCGGGCCGGTGACCAGGACGGCCGGGACGGAGCTGTCGCTGCCCTCGATCACCAGGTCGCGGACGATGGCGGCGGACGTCACGGTCAGCGGTACCCCGCCCGGCGGGTCGATCCGTACCGTGCCGGGCCCCTGGGCCGGGACGACGGTGACCGGTTTGTCCAGGACCACGTTCTCCCGGAAGGTGCCCGGCCGGATCGTCACGGTGTCGCCCGGTTCGGCGGCGGCCAGGGCCTCCGCGAGGGTGTCGTACTCGCCGGCGCGGCGCCGCCAGCGGGATGCGCTGTCCTGGGTGACCCGGACCCTGTGCTCAGCCATGACGGTCTGTCGTCCCCACCTTCATCGAGCCGGCGATCAACGGGCCGTACGCGGGGGTGCGCGGGCCGCCCGCCCACCGTAGCGCGCTCGCGCGGGTGGTCCGCCCGCCCGCCGCCGTACGGGACCGCGGACGCCCGGTGCCCGGCACCCCCTTCAACGAGTGCGCGCGCTTCCGGTTCCGGCCCCGCGGGCGGCGGCACCCGGTGGCCGGACCAGGCCGTTCTCAGACCAGGCCGTGCTCCGGCCAGTGCGCGCCCTCCTCCAGCACCTCGACCTCGTCGCCGACCCGCAGCGTGCCGAACACGTCGCCCTCGACCCCGGCCGGGCGCTCGGGGATCAGGTTCTGGCCGAACGCGGCCTTCTTCAGCAGTTTGTGGTGCCGGGCCAGGGTGCGGAGCGGCTCGGGGCCGCGCCGCTCGCCGCTCTCCTGGTCGGTGGTGGTGACCACGCAACGGCCGCAGGGCTTGACCACCTTGAAGGTCAGCTCGCCGATCCGGATCCGGCGCCAGCCGTCCTCGGCCCACGGCTTGGTGCCGGTGACCACCGCGTTGGGGCGGAAGCGCCCCATCGGCAGCGTCTCGTGGCCCTCGGCGTGCTCGGCGGCGATCAGCGCGTTCAGCTCGTCGAGCGAGGCGGTGGTGGCGAGCAGCAGGGGGAAGCCGTCGGCCATCGAGACGGTGTCGCCGGGCTCGGAGAAGTCCGGGTCGACCGGCCGGGCGCGCGGGTCGTCCAGGTGCACCAGGCGGTAGTCGCCCAGGTGTTCGGCGATCCACCGGTGCGCCTCCTCGGCGGCCTCGGCGGCGCGGAAGCGGGTGCCCCAGACCTCGACGTCCGCGAGCGGGGCGCCGGCGGTCACGGCGGGGGCCGGGACGTCGATCCGGGAGCCGTCGGGGGCGGTGAGGGCGAGTGAGCCGTCGGTGGCGAGTTCGGCGCGGATCTGGCCGAGCGCGGCGTTCTCCCGCTGGCTGACGAAGCGTCCGGAGGCATCGGCGAGCATCCAGCGGCGGTCGCCGGCCAGACCCCACGGCTCGACCCGGGCGCTGGCCGGGCTGAGGCGGTACATGGACTTGACGGGGTAGACGTGGAGACCGGAGAGCTGCATTCCTCCATCCTGCCAGCCCCGCCGGACGGCGGGCACACCCCCCGGTGCACCCCCCGGCGCACCCGCCGTGCCCCCGTACGCGCACGGACCGCCCGGACGCCGTGGGGTGGCGGTCCGGACGGTCCGTGGATGACCCGTTTCTCCGTACGCCCGGCGCGCGGTGGTACGCCGGGTGGTGCTCAGGTGGTGCGGGTGCCGGCCGGGTGGGGGTCGGCCCATGGGGTGGTCAGCGGCTCAGTAGCCCTGGCCCTGCGACTGGTAGCCGCCCTGCTGGAACTGGCCGGGCTCGCCGTACGGGCCCGGGCGTTGCGGCTGCATCGGGCGGACCGGCGCGACGGGCGCGACGGCCGGGCGGAGCTGGGCGCCGCCGAAGCCCTGGTCGCCGCCCTGGCCCTGGTACCCCTGGCCGGCCGGGTTCGGTCCGGCGCAGGGCTGCGGGCCGCCGAAGCCCTGCGGGCCGCCGTGCGGCTGGCCGGCCGGGTTCTGCGGTCCGCCGAAGGGGCCGGGGCCGCCGAGCGGCTGGGCGCCGAAGGTCTGCTGCTGGCCGCCCTGGCCGGCGCCGACGAAGGTGTTCTGCCCGCCGAAGCTCTGGCCGCCGGACGGCTGGTAGCCGCCGCCGGTGGTCTGCGAGAAACCGGGCGCCGGCGTCTGCGGGCGCTGGCCGGGCACGTACGGCTGGGGGCCGCCGTAACCGGGGACGGGCGGCTGGGGCGCGGCGGCGTAGGCCGGCGCGGGCTGCGCCGGGAGGTACGTCGTGGCGGGGCCGGCGGACGGGGCGCTGCTCGGGCCGGGGCCGAGGGCGAGGCGGGCGGGCGGCAGCGCGGGGAGGTTGCTGCCGGTGCTCTCGTACCCGGAGCCGTACCGGTTCTCGTAGGACGGGCCGGCGCCCGGGCCGTACCCGGTGGACAGGGCCGGTGGCAGGGCGGCCGGCACGTTGATGGGCGCGATCTGGGGGACACCGCGCTCTGCGACAAGACTGTCGTAGATGGGCGTGCCGGAGGAGAAGGACGGAGAGGGGTAGCCGACTCCGTCGTAGGAGCGGGGCGAGGTCATGGGGCATACGGTAAGCCCACAACGCGCCTGCTGAGGAGAGCGGGAGGCAGTGCAGTTCGAGTGTTTACACAGTCTTCGCTCGCACAAAGGTTTCGAAAGTGGGAAGAACGGACATTCCGGCGGCGACTTCAGGCCAACCCGGAGCCCGTGCGGACTCTCGAACGCCACCCGGACACGGCTCGCGCGGGCCCGTGTGGTGACGGGCCGGTGGACGGTTCGGGCACCGCCGAAGAAACTTCTGCGGACAGGGCGTGCGCTGGCGCATTCGAGCCCCCGCCGAGGGCGTGACGGTGGCTCGTGAATGTTTCGGGAATAAAATTCCCGTGAAGGTGTTCGACGGGTGCCCGTGAGACGGAGCCGCAGGCCCCCGGCCGGACATCCTGCCGACCGGATGCGCCCGCGGTCCAACCGCGTTCACCCGAACCGCCCAACCGGGTGCGGCCCGTCAGACGCTCCGCGTACGGCTGGATCCGGGTCACCGCGCCGGCGATCCGGCGCACGGTGGGCGCGTCCATCTGCGACCAGAGCGGGACGGTCAGCACCGAGGCGGCCGGCCGGTCGGTCACCGGCAGTGACTCGGCCTGGCCGAGATGGGCGTGGGCCCGCTGGCGCTGCACCGGCGGGTGGAAGTAGCGGCGCGAGCCGATGCCCTCGGCCCGCAGGACGGCGGCGAGCCGCTCGGCGGTCGGGCCGAAGGCGTCCGACCGACCCCCGCCGCCCGCGCCCGTCCCCCTCCCGCGATGCTTGCCGAGCCGCGACGTGCGGCGCAACCGCCTTGGCGATACTGGGGGCAGTCGGTGACCGGCGGGCCGTCGGGACCGGTCAGACCGGGCGCAGTCGCAGCGAGCGTTCGTAGAACTCGACCATCTGCGCGGACACCTGGTGCAGCGTGAACGAGGTCAGGAACCGCGCCCGGGCCGCCTTCGCCCGCACCCGGGCCGACGCCCGGTCGTCCAGCGTGTCGGTGAGCGCCGCCGCCAGCTCGGCCGGCCGCTCCGGCGTCACCAGCCGGGCGTAGTCCTCCGAACCGACCGTCTCGCGCAGCGCGGGCACGTCCGCGCAGACCAGCGGGACACCGACGCCCATCGCCTCCATCGCCGCACTGCCCAGCCCCTCCCAGCGGGACGGCGCGGCGAGCGCGTCGGCGGCGGCCATCAGGTCGAACACGTCCCCGCGCGGACCGAGGAAGCGGACGTTCCCGGCGGCCTCGGCGAGCGCCCGCAGCCGCACCGTCTCGGTGCCCTCGCTGCCCGCCAGCAGCAGCACCGCCTCCGGCTCCGCCCGCAGCACCGCCGGCCACGCCTCCAGCAGCACGTCCAGACCCTTCTGGTACTGCTGGCGCGCCGCCGCGAGCACCACCGGGACGTCCTGCGGCAGATCCAGCGCGGCCCGGACGGCGGCCCGGCGCTCCGGGGTGATGATGCCCAGCAGCTCGGGGTCGCGCCCGCGCGGGACGACGTCGATCCGCTCCCGCGGCACCCGCAGCCGCTGTGCCATCGCCCCGGCCACATACCTGGTCAGCGCGTGGAACCGGCGGGTGCCCTGGGCCGTCGCCGCGTCCACCGCCTGCGCGGCCCGGACCTTCCAGGGGCTGAGCCCGCGCGCGTTGAGGTGCTCCGGGCCGTACGCCGAGTTCACCAGGCTGGACACCACCGGCGTGCGGGCCGACAGCGCGGCGGCCCGGCCGAGCACGTCCGACTCGTACAGGGTGGTGTGGACCAGCTCCGGCCGCCGTTCGCGGATCAGCCGGTGCAGCGCGGCGGCCGTCCGCCCCCGGGTGGCCCGGCCCACGCCGAACACGTCGGCCCCCGCCTCGGTCAGCTCCGGCTGGAAGCCCCCGGGTGACTCCTCGAGGTACGCGACATCCAGTTTCACGCCGGCCCGCACCAGTTGGGGGGCCATCGCCACCAGACCCTGCTCGGCCCCACCGACCCGGCTCACGCTGTCGATCACATAGAGCACATGCACAGGCCAACCCCCGCCCTCCTGGGCGCGGCCGGTCTCCCATGCCGGCCGGCACCCTGACTGCCGATCAGCATCGCAGGTGGCGGGCACCGCCCGCCAGGGATTAGGCCAGGCCGGTCCCACGGGCGCCGGGGCAGCCGGGGGCGGTCGACGGCGCTGGGGGCGCGAAACAAGGCGTACGGTCGCCATGCCCCGCGCACGACGGCTCGCGGTCGGCGCCCGCCAGGAGTACCGGCACCGGCGTACGGGCCACCACCGGGTTGCGCGAAGGGGCTGTAACCGCGCCGGGCGCTGTGCCAAGGTCGTTCCCATGCCCGACGCCGTGTCGGCCAAGACGGCCGGAACCCGCCCCCGCATCCTGCACGTGATCACCGACCCGCGCCGCCGAGGCGCCCAGAACCTCGCCCGGGACCTCCACCGGGAACTCCGCCGCCGGGGCCAGGCCTCCGCGCTGCGCGCCCTCGCCCCGCACCCCGACGCCCACCCCGACGCCCCCGACACCCGCGCCACCACCGTGCTCGGCCCCGGTCGGCTGCACCCCGCCACCCTGCTCGCCCTGCGCTCCGCCGCCCGGACCGCCGACCTCGTGCTCGCCCACGGCTCCGCCACCCTCCCCGCCTGCGCCCTCGCCCTGGCCGGCACCCGCACCCCGTTCGTCTACGTCTCCATCGGCGACCCCCGGCACTGGACCGCCCGCCCGCTGCGCCGGCTGCGCACCGGCCTCCTGCTGCGCCGCGCGGCCGCCGTCACCGCGCTCGCCGACGAGGCCCGCGCCGTTCTGCTCGACCGGTTCCGGCTGCCCGCCGCCACGGTCCGCACCATCCCCAACGCCCGTGCCGCCGACCGCTATCCGCCCGCCGACGGCGACGCCGACCGCCGTGCCGCCCGGCAGGCCCTCGGCCTGCCCACCGACGGCCTGCTGGTCGCCTGGGTCGGCGCGATCGCCCCCGAGAAGCGCCTGGACCTCGCCCTCGACGCCCTCGACCGGCTGCCCGACGTCCGCCTCGCGGTGGCCGGCGACGGCCCGGGCCGCGCCGCCCTGGAACGCCACCCGGCCGCCGCCCGCACCCACTTCCTCGGCACCCTCGCCGACCCGGCCCCGCTCTACCGGGCCGCCGACGCCCTGCTGTTGACCAGCGACAGCGAGGGCGCGCCCGGCGTCCTGATCGAGGCCGCGCTGGCCGGGCTGCCCGCCGTCGCCACCGATGTCGGCTGGGTCCGCTCGGTGGTCCGCGACGGCGCCACCGGCGCGCTGGTCGCCCCCGGCGACCCGGTCGCCCTCGCCGAGGCGCTGGCCAAGGTGCTGGCCGGCGACCGCGCCACGCTCGGCGCCGCCGCCCGCGCGCGGGCCCTGGAGCACTTCGAACTCGGCGTGGTGGCCGACGCCTGGCAGCGGCTCTTCACCGACGTGTGGGGAAGAGGCTGACCGCCCGCCGAACAGGCCGGGCCGGGCTGCGCCGAACGGGCGAATCCCGGCCCGGCCGCCCCCGGGAGACTGGCCGGTAACGATCCGTCATCGACACACTGCCCGGTGTGAAATCGCTGCTGAGGTCCACCGTCCTGCTCGCCGTCGCCGCCGGGATCGCCGCGTCCCCCCTCCAGGCCGGCGCGATCACCCCTCAACCGCCCCACGAGGGCGCCCAGTACGTCCGCCTCGACCAGCCGCAGCCGGTGCGCGAGAGCACCCGCACCGAGGCGGTCGAGTTCTTCTGGTACGACTGCAGCCACTCCCAGCTCCTGGAACAGCCGCTCCAGGACTGGGCCGGGAGGCACCGGGCCGACGCCACCCTCCGCCGGGTGCCCGCCGTCTGGCCCGGCGACCCCCACGAGGGTGCCCAGCGCGGCCATGCGCGCCTCTACTACACGCTGGAGCGCCTCGGCCTGGTCGAGCGCCTGCAGACCACCGTCTTCCGCGCCGTCCGCGTCGACCGGGCGGACCTCACCACCGAGGCCGGCGCCGCCGACTGGGCGCTGCGCCAGGGCGTCGACCCGCGGCGGTTCCGCGAGGCGTACCGCTCCGCCGAGGTCCAGCGGGCCACCGACGAGGCCGCCGGGCTGTTCGTCCGGTACGGCGTCGAGGAGCTGCCCACCGTGGTCGTCCAGGGCGAGTACCGCACCTCGCCGACCAGGGCCGGCGGTGTCGAGGCCATGCCCGGCGTCCTCGACCACCTGGTCGAGCTGGAACGGCAGGGGCAGCAGGCCCGGCCCGGTCGCTGACCCGCCGCCGGCCCCGTCCGCCGACGCCCGGCGGCCCCTCGCCGGCCCGGAACGTGCGCCGGGGCCCGGCCGGACGACCCGGCCGGGTCCCGGACCTGATCACCTTCACCGATCCGACCCCCGAGGACCACACCCTGCGCCAGGGTGGGCGCCGGGCCACACCGCCGCGGTACGGAACTGCCGTGGCGGCGGGCCCACTTCTCGATACCGGCGGTACCGGAGAGGGCAGGGCTCCGTGGGGGGCAACGCGCGCAGCTCGTCGACGATCCCGCCCGCCGGGCGCGGCTCGGTGCCTGGGGGCGGGAGTGGGTGGTCGGCCGGTTCTCGCTGGACAGCGCCACCACCGCGTTCGAGGAGCTGTACGCCCGGGTGCCGGCCCGCCCCGCCGGGGCGGCGCGGATGACCAGCTGGCTGCGGGACCTGGAGCGGATGACCAGGTACGAGTTCACCGAACCGGCCGCGCTGCGGATGCTCGGGCGCTGACCGCACGGAAGGCGCTGGGAAGGCGCCGGGACGGTGCCGACGGCGCCGGCCGCTCAGTAGGTCCGGCCCTTCCAGGACGCCCCGCGACCCCGCCAGTGCCGCACCGCCGAGTCCACCGTCATCAGCAGGTACAGCGCCGCCGTGAACGGCAGCAGCAGCGCGGCCGGCGCGGGCCGGCGGTAGTAGCGGAGCATCGGCAGATACGTCCCCGCCATCAGCGCCCAGGCCGCGCCGCCCGCCCCGGCCACCGCCCACCGGGCGGTGGCCAGCCCGGCCAGCGTCGCCACCGGCGGCACCAGGTAGACCAGCGTCAGCCCCAGCACCGTCCCGAGCAGCAGCACCGACGAGTGCCGGAGCTGGGCGTACGCGCTGCGCGAGACCATCCGCCACAGCTGGGCGAGGCGCGGGTACGGCCGGACGCTGTCCACCTCCTCGGCCAGGCCCAGCCAGATCCGTCCGCCGGACGCCTTCACCGCGCGGGCCAGCGACACGTCGTCGATCACCGCGCCCCGGATCGCCGCCACCCCGCCCGCCCGCTCCAGGGCGTCCCGCCGCACCAGGGAGCAGCCGCCCGCCGCGGCGGCCGTCCGGCTGCCGGGCCGGTTGCTCCGGCGGAACGGGTACAGCTGGGCGAAGAAGTACACGAAGGCCGGGACGATCAGCCGCTCCCAGCCGGTCTCCACCCGCAGCCGGGCCATCTGCGAGACCAGGTCCAGCCCGTTGCTCTCGGCTCCGGCCACCAGGTCGGCCAGCGAGTCCGGGCCGTGCGCGATGTCGGCGTCGGTCAGCAGCAGGTACTCGGCGTCCGGCCCGGCCAGCTCCACGCCGTGCCGCAGCGCCCACAGCTTGCCCGTCCAGCCGGGCGGCAGCGGGGGAGGGGTGGTGACGGTCAGCTCCAGGCCGGCCGTGCTGGTGAGGCCCGGGGCGGCGGGGTCAGGGGTGGCGAGGTTCGACGCGACCGCGCCCGTGCCGTCGGAGCTGTGGTCGTCCACCAGGATCACCCGGGCCCGGCCCGGGTACTTCTGCGCGAGCAGGCTCGGCAGGCTGAGCGGCAGCACCTCCGCCTCGTCCCGGGCCGGCACCACCACCGCGACCGCGGGCCAGCGCGCGGGCGGCCGACGGGGCGGGAGACGTACGTCGGTACGCCAGAACAACCCGTGGCAGCACGCCAGCCAGAGCCAGACCAGCAGGGAGAGCACGGCGATCCACAGCAGGACGGTCACCCCGGCAGTCTGCCGCACCCGGGGCCCGGCGGGGCGGATCGACTAAAGTCTTGACCCGTGAAGATCGCACTGATGGACTCCGGAATCGGCCTGCTGGCCGCCGCCGCCGCCCTTCGGAAGCTGCGCCCGGACGCCGATCTGGTGCTCTCCTCCGACCCGGCCTCGATGCCCTGGGGCCCGCGCACGACCGAGGAGGTGACGGCGCTCGCCGTCGGTTGCGCGCGGGCGGCGGCCGCCCTCGAACCGGACGCGCTGGTGATCGCCTGCAACACCGCCTCCGTCCACGCGCTCGCCGCGCTCCGGGCCGAACTGGAGCCCGGACTGCCCGTCATCGGCACGGTGCCCGCCATCAAGCCGGCCGCCGCCCTCGGCGGGCCGGTCGCGATCTGGGCCACCCCCGCGACCACCGGCAGCGCGTACCAGCGCGGGCTGATCCGTGACTTCGGCGGGGCGGCCAGCGTCACCGAGGTCGCCTGCCCGGGCCTGGCCGACGCCGTCGAACACGGCGACGACGACGCCATCGAGGCGGCCGTCACCGACGCGGCCGCCCGCACCCCGGCCGGTACGGCGGCGATCGTCCTGGGCTGCACCCACTACGAACTCGTGGCCGACCGCATCCGGGCCGCCGTGGCGCCCACCGCGGCCGCCCAGCTCACCCTGCACGGTTCCGCCGGCGCGGTCGCCGCCCAGGCCCTGCGCCGCATCGGGGACCCGGCCCGCCGGGGCACCGGCACCCTCACCGTCCTCCACGCAGGCCGCCCCGCCGCCCTTCCCACCGCCGCCACCCGCTACCCCCAGGGCCGTACCCTCGCCGCCCCGGCCCCGCTCCCGGCCGTTTGACGGGGGCCCCGGCCCGGACGAGGTCCTGCTACGCGACGGCCTGGCCGCGCCAGCGGCGGTAGGCGGGCTCCAGCCCGGACAGGATGGTGTCGAAGCGGCGGGTGCTGGTGGTGGAGTCGACCTGGAGGCGGCTGATCTGGAGCGGGTGGTCGGGGAGCCGGGGGCCCAGGCGGTGGTCGGAGAGGAACCCGAGGTGGTAGCCGAGCTCCTGCAGGACGGTTTCGGCACGCGGGTCGTGGCCGCCGTCGGGGTAGGCGAAGGCGATCGGGGGCTCGCCGAGCCAGCGGGTGAGGGCTTCGTGCGCGCCGGTGATCTCGGTCCGGACGGTGGCGTCGTCGCAGCGCCCGAGGCAGGGGTGCCCCTGGGTGTGGTTGCCGATCGCGACCCCGCCCTCGCGCAGGGCGAGCAGGTCGGTGGGGGTGAGCTGGTCCTGGCGGGGAGGCCTGCGGTCCGCGCTGACCCGCAGTTCCTGGAGGCTGCGCCGCCGGTCGGGGTCGGGCATGGCCTTGAGCCGGCGCAGCAGCTGCGAGGGGTGTCCGCAGTCGAGTGAACGGGCGCGCCCGCCGTGCCGGGCGAGGAAGTCGGCCTCGTGCCACCAGAACGGTCGTTCCGTCCCGATCAGCTCGGAGATCACGAAGGCGGCGGCCGGGATGCCCCGGTCGTTCAGCGCGGGCAGGGCGTGGGTGAGAACGCTGCGGTCGGCGTCGTCGAAGGTGACCAGCACGCTCCGGGCCGGCAGCGGACGGCGGTCCGCGACGGCCTGCCGGACGGCGTCCAGTGAGACGGGCGTGGCAAGTCTTCGCAGCCGGTCCAGCTGGGCGCCGAAGGACCGCGGGTCCGTCACGCCGTGATAGGCGAGCACGGCGAGCCGCTGGGCGGCGCGGGCCCGGAACAGGGGCTGGACGGGGGCGAAGCGCAGCCACTCACCTCGCCCGTCCGAGTGACAGCCCGCGGACTGCGCGGCGTGCCGCCCACCGCGCGCCCCGGCACCGCGCTGCTCGCGGGCCGCCGCGCCCGTCGCTGAGCGGGCTGGCGAGCGTGTGGACGCGCCGGACACCGGCTGGGCCGCCGCCCGTGGCAGCGGGCGAACACGCACGCCGGGCGCGGACCTGGCCGGGGCCGTCGAGGTCGACGTCGTGGACTGGGACTGCGGCACGGTTCCCCCTCGGTCGCCGATGCGGCGTGGCGGTACCGCCGGAGGACGGAGCCCGGCCTCCGACACCAAGGGCACGGCGGCTCCGCCCCCTGGGTATTCCGGTCCACGGCGGGGACTCCCAACCCGCACCGCGGACGGCTCCTGGATCGCTCAATGTAGTGGAGACCGATACGCCGCGTAGATGGTTGTACCGGACAGTCGAGGATTTTTCGCGCGCCGGAGGCGGGGCGGCCCCGGCCGCGCGCCGGAGTGCGCCCGACGCCGGGGCGGTTGCGGAGGGTGTCCGGGGAATCACTTCCCGCGGGCTGCCCCGGGCGCCCTCCCGGGGTACCTTGGGCTCATGGCAGATGCGGAACGTGATCACTCCCACCCGCACGGCGCGACCAGGATGGCCCGCCTGTGGAGTGGTGGCGCGCTGGTCACCCACCAGATCCCGCTGGCGATGGTCGGCCTGGCCTGTCTGGCGGTGGGCATCGTGGTCGCGGTGGCGGTTCCGGACAGTGACGGACCGGCCTGGGCGATGGCGGTGGCCGGATGTCTCGGGGCCGGCGTGCTGCTGCTCGGCCGGATCGCGTTCGCCGTGCTGCGGTACCGCCGGGGCGCCACGCTCTGACGCGGGACGGGCGCCCGTCTCAACCGGTCGGATCGGCCGGTTTTCAGCCCATCCGCCAACTCCTTCTCGCTTCTTTCACCATTCCGGTCCACCAGCCCCACACTTCCCCCTGCTGTGATTTCCGTCCGGTGCGTCAACTGCGCCGGATACGGGGCCACTTGACGGCGCCGGGGAGGGCGCCGCAGAGGGGGGCGATGAGCGGCACAGCCGCGCCCGGACCGACCGGAGCCGACGGAGGCATCCGCGCCCAGGTCAAGCGCCGGCTGGCGCGCCCGGCCGGGTGGTCTCCCTGGACGAGGCCGTCGACCGGATCGAGGCCGGCCGCCGGACCCCCGGCACCGTGCTCACCTTCGACGACGGCTTCGCGGACGTCTACGAGAACGCCTGGCCGCTGCTGCGCGAACGCGCCCTCCCGTTCACCGTCTACCTCGCCAGCTGCCACGTCGGCGGCGAGACGCGCTGGGAGGGCTCCACCGCCAAGGGCGCCGGCGCGTCCGCGCTCAGCTGGGAGCAGCTGCGCGAGATGACCGGCTCCGGCCTCTGCACCGTCGCCAACCACACCCGCACACCGCTCTGCTGGACGGCCTCGGCACGGTGCCCGCGACCCTGCTCCACCCGCGGGCGCTGATCGCGCCCGAGGCCGAACTCGGCCCCGGCTGCCTGGCGATGGGCGGGGCGTACGTGTCCAGCAGCGTGCGCCTGGGCGCGCACAGCCAGGTCCACTACAACGCGACCGTCGGGCACGACAGCGTGCTCGGTGAGCGGGTGACGGTCTGTCCGGGCGGCAACGTCTCCGGTGCGGTGCTGCTGGACGACGGCGCGACCGTCGGCGGCAACGCCGTGGTGCTCCAGGGCCGCAAGGTCGGCGCGGGCGCCTTCGTCGGCGCCGCCGCCGTGGTCACCAGGGACGTCCCGCCCGGCGAGGTGGTGGTCGGCTCGCCGGCCGGACCCCTGCGGACGCCCTCCCGGTAAGGCGCGCGCCGGGCGCGTGTCGCGGTGGCGAGGACAGCGGGGCCGGGCAGAGCCGCAGGTCCGACGTGGACCGGTGGATAGGCTGCGGGGCATGGCCATTCCTCCGTTCCTCGCCGAACTCCGCTCCGTGGTCGGTACCCGCCCGCTCTGGCTCAGCGCCGTCGTGACCGTCGTCCTGGACGACGACGGCCGGGTGCTGCTCGCCCGGCGCGCCGACGACGGCCGCTGGGCGCTGCCCGGCGGCATCCTCGACCCCGGTGAGCAGCCCGCCGACGGCGCGGTGCGCGAGTGCCTGGAGGAGACCGGCGTCGCCGCCGTCCCCGAACTGCTCGCCTCGGTCGGCGTGACACCGGAAGTGACCTACCCCAACGGCGATGTGACGCGGTACGTGCTCCTCACCTTCCGCTGCCGGGCGGTCGGCGGCGAGGCCCGGGTCAACGACGACGAGTCGCTCGCGGTCGGCTGGTACACCCTGGACGCGCTGCCGCCGATGATCGACGAGGAGCACCAGCGGCTGCGCCAGGCCCTGGAGTGCCAGGGCGCGGCGTTCTTCGAATGGGAAGGCAGGGAGCGGCCGTGACCGGCCGGCTGGCCGAAGTCCCGCTGCGGGACGGCCCGGTGCGGGTCCGGGGCGCCCTGCATCTGGAGCGGGCCGAGCACGGTCTGCGGCCCTGGCGGCTGCCCGCCTGGACGGCCGGGCAGTTCCCGGACGGCGAGCTGCGCCGGGTGGCCGCCATGCCGTCCGGTGTGCGGCTGGCCTTCCGGACGGCGGCCGCGGTGCTCGAACTCGCCCTGTACGCCGAGCCGGAGTCGCCGTACCCCGGGGCGGTCGAGCTGTGGCTGGACGGCGTCCGGACCGACCGGGCTCCGCTGCCGCCCGCGGGCGGGCCCGTCGTCCTCCGGTTCGCCACCGGGGCGGGCGGTGAGCGGGAGGCCGAACTGTGGCTTCCCCAGTGGACCGCCGTCGAACTGACCGCCCTGCGCGCGGACGCCCCGGTCCTCCCGCCCCGGCCGACCGGGCGCCGCCGCTGGCTGCACCACGGCAGTTCGGTCAGCCAGGCACCGGAGGCCGCCTCGGCCGCCGACACCTGGCCGTGGATCGCCGCCGGGCGGGCCGGCGTCGACCTGCTCAATCTCTCGCTCGCGGGCAACGCCCAGCTGGACCCGTTCACCGCCCGGACCATCCGTGACCAGCCGGCCGATCTGATCAGCCTCAAGATCGGCATCAACGTCCTGACCAAGGCCTCGTTCCGGCTGCGCACCTTCGGTCCGGCCGTGCACGGCTTCCTCGACACCGTCCGCGAGGGCCATCCGGACACCCCGCTGCTGGTGGTCTCCCCGGTGTTCAGCCCGCCGTTCGAACGGACGCCAGGCCCGGCGGCGTTCGAGGCGACGGAGACCGGCGGTCGGTTCGCGGCGCTCGGGGACCGGGCGGACGTCCCGGCCGGGGCGCTCACCCTGGAGGTGGTCCGCGCCGAACTGGCCCGGATCACCGCCGCCCGGGCCGCCACCGACCCGGCGCTGCACTACCTCGACGGGCTCGCGCTGCTCGGCCCGGCGGACGCCGACGGGCTCGTCGACCTGCTGCACCCGGGCCCGGCCGGGCACACCCTGATCGGCGAGCGCTTCGCCCGGCTGGCCTTCTGCCCGAGCGGCCCCTTCGCCGTGCCCTGAAAGACCCGGCAGCCCTGCCCTCAGAGCGTGCGGAACCACTCCGCGGTCCGCTCCAGGCCCTCGCGCAGCGGCACCGGCCGGACGTCCGGAAACAGCTCGCGCAGCCGGGAGTTGTCGGCCTGCGAGTCCCGGACGTCGCCGGGCCGGGGATCGGTGTGGTCCACCTCGACCGGGTGGCCGAGCACCGACTCCAGCTCGCCGACCAGCTCCAGCAGCGAGGTACGGGCGCCGAAGGCCAGGTTCACCGGGTCGGCGTGCACCACCCGGCGCAGCACCGCCTCGGTGATCACCCGGGTGACGGTGCCGACATAGGTGAAGTCCCGGCTCTGGCCGCCGTCCCCGTGGACGGTCAGCGGCCGGCCGGCCAGTGCCGCGTCCAGGAAGGCCGGCACCACGGCGGCGTACGCGTGTCCGGCGGGCTGGAGCGGGCCGTACACGTTGAAGAACCGCAGCGGCAGCACGCCGAGCCCGTAACAGTGGTGATAGGCCGCCAGATACGCCTCGGTGGCCAGCTTGCTGACCGCGTACGGGCTCATCGGCGCGGTGCGCATGCTCTCCCGTTTGGGCAGCTCGCGGTTGGCGCCGTACACCGAGGACGAGGAGGCGGCCGCCACGTACAGCCCGCCCGCCCGGCGGGCCGCCTCCAGCACCTCCAGGGTGCCGGTGGCGTTGGCGTGGTGGCTGGCCAGTGGGTCCGCCACCGAGCGGGGGACGGAGGGCAGCGCGGCGAGGTGCACCACCGCGTCGGCACCCGCGAACGCCTCGTCCAGCAGGGCGGGTTCCAGGATGCTGCCCTCGTAGAGCGTGGCGTCGAGGCCCGCCAGAGTGGCCTTGCTGCCGGTGGAAAGGTCGTCCACGACCCGGACCTGGACCACCTCCGGGCGGGTCAGCAGGGCCCGGACCAGATTGGCCCCGATGAATCCGGCTCCGCCGGTGACGACCACGCGCATGGCTGAGGTTCCCCCCTGACAACCGCCCGGCCCGCTCGGCCGGCCCTGCGCCGATGGTAGCCGGGCGGTCACCCCCCGTGGGGTGGAACGCTCCACCCCGGCCCCACCCCGGCCCCGGAGCGGCCCCAGGACAGTGCGGGACGCCCGGCGGGGCCGGGCGGACGCCGGGTTCAGCCCTTGTGCTGGCGGTAGGCCTCCTCCGCCGCGTCCAGGACGGCGGTCAGGTCGCCTCCGGCGGTGGCGGTCGCCACCGCGGCCACCGCGCCCTCCACGAACGGCGCGTCGGCGAAGCGGACCGGGAACGGCAGCCCGTGCTCGTCCGCGTCGGCGAGCAGGGCGCGCACGGTGGAGACCGCGCTGCCCAGGTCGGCGAGCACCACCACGCCATGGCCCTGGTCGACCCGGCGGGTGGCGGCGGCCACCAGCACAGCGCTGATGCCGGGGCCGGAGACCAGGTCGCCGCCGGTGCCGACGACCGGGGCGGGGGAGTCGGCGTCGACCAGGGCCAGTGCCAGGGCGCGGACGGCGGCGGCCAGCTCCTGGCTGTGCGAGACCAGGACGATCCCGACCCGGCCGTGCGCGGGCGGCCGGCCCCGCGCCGGCCGGGGCAGCGGGGTGCGCGTGGGTGGGGTGCGGGGCGCCGGAGGGTGGGCCGAGGGTGCGTCGGAGATGGGGATGACATCGGCGCGGGTGCCGTCCCGGCGGCTCATCGGCTGCTCCTGGGGGCGTTCGGTCGGGGCTTCCCACACTCTGGCAGCTGACCGCCGCCCCGGACTCCGGGACACGCCCCGGAGCCGCCCCGGCGGGGCTCCGGCGCGCCTCCGGCGGCCGGGCGGGATTCCGTACACCGGGCCTCCGGCCGGGCCGGCCGGGTCCGCGGGGCGGGCCTGCGGACCCGGCCCGGGCGGGGGAGCCCGGTCAACCGTCGGGGCGGTCCCGGTCAACCCGCTGACCGGGGCGACGCGGGGTGGTTAGGCTGGCCCCGACAAGCCGTCGGGAGGAGAGCAGTAGTGGCAGCCAACATCGGGACTGACGTGGAGACGGCCGGAGCGGCGCAGGAGTTCGCGCCGAGCGGGAAGCCGAAGGTGGACTTCACCGGGGCGACCTGGCTGTGCAGCAGCCAGGGTGTCGGGGACGTCCAGATCGCTTTTGTGGACGGTTACATCGGCATGCGGGACGGCCGCCAGGAGGACGGACCGGTCCTGGTGTTCACACCCGGGGAGTGGCGGGCCTTCGTGCTCGGCGCGCGGGACGGCGAGTTCGACCTCACCTGAGCCCGGGTCCGGGACGGACAGCGGCGGGCCCCCGGTTCGGGGGCCCGTTTCCGTGCTGCCCGCTTCCGGTGCCCCGGGAGGGCGTCTCCCCGGACGGGTGGTTCCTCGAACGAGTGGCTCCACGAACGGGTGTTTTTTGGCCGACCTGACTCGACTGTCCGTCAGATCGTCCCATCTGATCATCTTTTGAGCGTGCGCCGTCATAATTTCTGTTGACTGTTAGACAAACGCAGCTCAGAGTATGAGCACAGGCAGACGCCGTGCCCACCGCCCCCACGCGGCCAGACACGGCGCCTGCTGTGCGGCCCGGCAGCGCTGCCAGGCCTCCTCCCAGTCATCCCCTGCGCACCGGGGTGCGTCGGCCGGTCCCGGCCCACAAGGGGCCGGCAGTCGCCGGGAGGGTGGCGCCGCCGCCGAGAGCGACTCGGCGGCGGTACCGAATGCTCGGGACCCGCACGCCCCCACGCGGCGGCGTCCCGAGCAGATCCGCGGGAGCGACGGGCCGGGGCCCCGCGGACCTTGCTTATGTGGCATGGAACTGTTGGCTTGTGTGCTGTGCTGTGTGCGACGACGAAGCTGGGTGCTCGGCGGTTCGGCACGACGATGTGCACAGTGAGGGATACGCGTGTAGGGCCGCGTTGCGACAAGCCGTCCCCCCGGAGGGTGAAACCCAGAGCGGCTGTCGTGCTGAACCGAACGTAGCCCGGACGGTTGCTCAGAGTCAACATTGGTCTCTGAGCGTGGATCTCCGTCCGGCGCCCCACCCACCCTGCGAAGGCGGTGTGCCGGGCACGTACGATGTTCCCATGTCTTTTCTCCGCCGTCGCTCCGGACAGCCCGCCGGCCCGGACTTCGACGTGCTCGCGATGGACCCGGGCGACTGGCCCGGTGACTTCGGTGCGGCCATGATGACCGGCCCGGACGGCTCCTGCCAGGGAATTTTCCTGCGCTACGACCTGTTCGGCGGCAGAGGCCCGGCGATGTTCATCGGCAACCTCCCCGAGGGCTCGCCGGCCCGCGACACCGGGGACGGCGTGCCCTTCGAGATCCGGCAACTGCTCGCGGCGCTGGAGAACGAAGAACCGGTCGAGTTCGTCTCCGCCGAGGACTTCCCGGTGATGCTCGGGGACGACCTCCTGATCGTGAAGAAGGTCAAGGTCAGCGAGGGTCGGGTGTTCTGCTCCCAGTTCGGGCGCAGCGACGGCGTGCAGGTCACCATCGCCTCCTGGGACCGACCGATTTCGGACGACCTCTACCAGCTGCTCAAGCCGCTGCCGGCGGACATGTTCCACCAGGGCTGATCCGGCCGCCCCCGGGCCGGGCACCGGCCGGGGCCCTGGCCGCTGCTTGACGGTTTCGATCACGGCTTCGTACAGTCGCGAACATGTCGTGCCGTCTCCCGCTGCTGCTGACCCGCCGCAGCTATCTGGACCTGCGGCGCACCGCCAGCGCGGCGTGTCCGGGCCGCTGAGGGGGATTCGTCCCCGCGGCGGTGGGCGGGCGGCCGAGTGGCCGACGCCGATCCGGGGGCGGCGTTTCCGCTGGTCTCCCGGGCCGCCAACCGGTACCGCGCGCCCTTCCGGCGTGCCGCCCGCAGTTGCCGAGCCCACGCTGCCGCCCGGAGGCACCAGCACCATGACCACCATCGCTGCCGACCAGCCGTCCGTCGCCACCGCCCTCGCCGGGCTGCCCCGGGTGGTCGATCTGCTCGCCGCCCGCGCGGAGGAGCACGACCGCGACGCCACCTTCCCGTACCAGGGCATCGAGGCGGTGCACGAGGCCGGGCTGCTCACCCTCACCGTCGCCCAGCGGTACGGCGGCGCGGGCGGCACGCTCGCCGACACCGTCCGGGTGCTCGCCCAACTCGGGCGCGGGGACGCCTCGGTGGCCGTGGTCACGGCGTTCACCCTGCTCCAGCACGCCGAACAGGCCCGGGTGGCGAACTGGCCGCCGGCCGGCTACCGGAGGCTGCTCACCGAGTCCCGGCGCGGTCCGGCGCTGGTCAACACCCTGCGCGCGGAGCCCGGTTCGCAGAGCGGGGAACCGCCCGCCACGGTCGCCAGGCGGGACGGCGACGGCTGGCTGCTCAGTGGCCGGAAGGCGTACTGTGCCGGCGCGGAGGCGCTGGCCTGGATGGCCGTCACCGCGCGGACCGACGAACCGGTGCCCCGGGTCGGCACCTTCCTGGTGCGCGGCGAGAGCGAGGGCATCGAGATCGACCCGACCTGGGACCAGCTCGGCCTGAGGGCCAGCGCCAGCCACGACGTGGTGCTGGACGCCGTCCGGGTGCCGGTCGAGCTCGCGCTGGGGCTCACCGGGCCGAAATCGGGCGCGAGTTCGACGGTCGCTCCGGTGTCCGGCGCGGTACCGCCCGGCGAACTCACCCGCGCCTGGCACGATCTGGCTCTTTCCGCCGTCGCCGTCGGAGTGGCCCGCTCGGCGCAGGACTGGCTGGTTCGTTTCCTCAAGCAGCGCACCCCGGCCAACCTGACCGAGCCGCTCGGCAGCCTGCCCCGCTACCGCTGTGCGCTCGGCGAGATCGAGGCCCAGCTGATCGGCGCGGAGGAGCTGGTCGGCGGACTGGCCCCGCGGGTGGACCGGGCCGACCCGGAGGCGGTGGCCCGGACCGGACCGGCCCATCTGCTGGCCACCCGCGCGGCCGTATCGGCCGTCCAGCAGGCGGTTTCGCTCACCGGCAACCCCGGTCTGAGCCGGCGTCATCCGCTGGAGCGCTACCTGCGGGACGTGCTGAGCAGCCGGGTGCACTTCGCCCCGGACGAGGCCATCCTGGACAGGGCCGGGCGAGCCGCCCTGGAGCGCGGTACCAGGGCCTGACGCCCCCTGGCCCGAAACCCCCCTTGGGGGGGAGCCGGCGTCGCCTCAGCCGACGCCGGCTCCGGTCCATGTCCCGCCCCGTCCGCGGCCGCCTCAGCGGGTGCCGACGGCGGCCCGGACGGCCCGGCGGGCCAGCGCGGCGTCGTCGTACAGCCGGCGGATCATGATCCGCTGCTCCTCGCCGGCGCCCGGCACGTCGTACAGCCGGATCTCCCGCATGAGCACCAGCACCAGGTTGACCAGGAACGCGTCCCGGGCCATCGTGCCGCCGCTCTGCGCGAGTTGGCTGATCTGGCGGCGGGCGGCGGTGTCCCCGGAGAGCACGCTCCACAGCACCGCCAGGTCGTAGCCCGGCAGGTACCAGCCGGCCTGCTCCCAGTCGACCAGCACCGGCCCGGACGGTGCCAGCAGCATGTTGCTGAGCAGGGCGTCGCCGTGGCAGAGCTGGAGCGGGGTGTGGCTCAGGCCGTGCAGCAGCCCGCGCAGATCGCCGGCGTCCCGGTCGGTGAGCTGGCCCACCGAGTGGTACCGGGCGATCTCCAGCTGGTAGTCCATCCTCGGCTGGAACACGTCCGTCGGCGGCCGCCACAGGTTGAGCGTGCGGACGGCGGTGAGCAGCGCCCGTACCTCGCCCGGGGTGGGCGCGTTGACCGGGTGGCGCTCCCGGGCGGCCGGGCGGCCGGGCACGCGCTCCATGACGAGCACGCAGCGGTCGTGGTCGGCCGCGACCAGCCGGGGCAGCCGGACCGGCGGACGGTGCCGGACGAAGGCCCGGTAGACCGCGACCTCGTGGTGGAAATCGGCCACCAGCTGCTCGAAGTACTCACTCCGCACCGCCTGCGGGGCCAGGCACTTGGCCACCACCGGGGCCCGCCCGATGGTGCCGGCCACCAGGATGTGGCGGCTGCCCTCCCGCAGGACCTGACGCGGGGTGAACGCGGGACATATCCGCGCGACACCGGCCAGCGCGGCCCGCACCGTCGGGGTCTGCAGCGCCGCCGGGTCGATCCGCTCGGCCGTGCCGGGCTGGCCGGGCCGGTGCGGCCGCAGCAGCCGGCCGTCGGTCGGGCGGGCGCCCGGGATCCGGGCGCCGGGCGGCAGGACGGTCTCGGGGCCGCGCAGCCCCAGCGCCGTACGGCCGGCGTGGCCCCGCGCGTCCGTGGACCGGCCGTCGGCCCCGCGCGGGGCGGCGGGGCGGCTCGGTGGCGGCACCTGCTTCGGCCCGGGACGGCCCGCGGCTGCGGTGGGGGGTCGCAGCGCGGTGCGGGCCGCGGTCGGCGTAGGGGTGGTCGCTGAGGAGTACATGGGGTGAGGGTGGTCCCTTCCTGTCCGTCGGGCGGGTGTGCCCCGCGGTGCGGGGGAGGGCCGGTGCCGCGAGCTTTCCTGGCGTGACGGCGGCCCTTGGGCGGTGCGGTGGGTGGAACGCGGGCGCCGGGCACGGACGCGGGGCCGGAGCCCCTGCGGCGAGGTGCCGGCCGTCCGCACCCTGGGGAATGCGGTCGGCCGGACTGCCGTGGCCGTGCCCGGCGCCCCCGCGCCACCCGGCCGCGCCACCCCCTCGGGTGAGGACCGGGGACGCCCCATGACACGGGCGGGGGAATGCCCCGACCGGCCCTGGGACGCCGCCCGACCCGAGGGGCGAGGTGGCGCACCTCTACAACACACCCGATCGCCACTGGTTAAGAATGTGGCGGACCCTGGCGAAGCATGGCGAATACTCGCCCGGCACCTGACGGAGCCTCTAGCCTCGAACCAGCCGAGGAACCTGGGGGCTTCACGTGAGCAGGGGACCCAACACCCGACTCGCCGATCTGTTCGTCCTGACCGGATGGTCCAAGGGCGAACTCGCGCGGCTGGTCAACCGGAGGGGTGCCGCGATGGGACAGCAGCAGCTGTCCACCGACACCTCGAGGGTGCGGCGGTGGATCGAGCACGGGGAGATCCCGCGCGATCCGGTGCCGCGGGTACTGGCGTCCGTGTTCACGGAGCGGCTCGGCCGTGTCGTCACCACTGAGGACCTCGGTCTGGAACGACACCGGCCCACCAGGACCGGAGCGGCGCAGTCCGCAGCAGTGCCATGGGAGCCGGATCGAACGGCCGCGGTCCTCACCGAGTTCACGGGAATGGACCTCATGCTGAACCGACGTGGATTGGTGGGTGCGGGTGCCGCGCTCACGGCCGGGGCGGCCATCGCCGACTCCTTGAAGGGCTGGTTGGGCGGGGACGCGGTCGCCTACGCGGCCTCGGTGCCGGGCCCCCGCCAGATGATCACCCAGGGCGGTGTTCGCCCGGTGGTCGACGTGTACGACGCGGGCCCGGTCGGGCTCGACGAGGTGGAGGCGCTGGAGCGCTCGGTCCAGGTGTTCCGGGCCTGGGACGCGGCGCGCGGCGGCGGACTTCAGCGCAAGGCCGTGGTCGGCCAGCTCAACGAGGTGGGCGGGTTGTTGACGCACCGCCACAGTCCGCCGGTGGAACGGCGGTTGTGGCTGGTCGCGGCCAACCTGGCGGTGCTCGCCGGGTGGATGTCGCACGACGTCGGCCTCGAACCGACCGCCCAGAAGTACTTCATGATCGCCGCCGAGTCCGCCAAGGAGGCCGGGGACCGCCCCCGGGCTGGCGAGGCGATCTCCCGGGCCGCCCGGCAGATGGTCCACCTGGGCCGGGCCGACGACGCGCTCGACCTGATGGCGGCAGCCAAGGCGGGCGGTGGCCGGGCGCTGCCCAGGACCCGGGCCATGCTGAACACCGTGGAGGCTTGGGCACACGCCTCGATCGGGCACTCGCAGGACACCTGGCGGCTGCTCGGCGAGGCCGAGGAGCTGTTCGCCGAGGACGTGTCCGAGCCACCGCCGTCCTGGATGCAGGTGTTCGACGAGGCCGAGCTGCGCGGGATGCAGGCGCTGGTGCTGCGCACCCTCGCCGAGCACGACCCGGTGGCCGCCCCGCAGGCCAGACAGCAGGCCGAGCGGGTGATCAAGCTGCGCGAGGGCACCGGACAGCTGCGCTCGGCGCTGTTCGACCGGATCACCCTGGCCTCGGTGCACTGGATCACCGGGGAGCCGGACGCGGCGGAGTTCCAGGCCAAGATGGTGATGAACCTGATCGGCCAGAACTCGTCCCACCGGACCTGGGACCGGCTGCGCGAGATGTACCGGCTGACCGCCCGCTATCGCGGCGTGCAGGTGGTGGACGAGCTCCGGGCGGAGCTGGGGCGGGAGTTGCGGGTGGCGGACGCCAAGCACCGCCCGAAGCTCGCCTGAGCCGGCCTCCGGCCCGGGGCCGGTACCTTCGCCGGCGTGTCCGGTGCTGTCCGGTGTTCTCCGAGCCGTCCCCGGCGGGTCCGTGGCGCCCGGCGGGTCGGGGTCAGACCGGGGTCGTCCCGCCGTCCTGACCGGCCGGCCGGAGCAGCATGCGCAGGGCGGTGACGGTGCCGTCCGCGCCGAGCACGGGCTCGCCCGCGTACTCGACCGTGCCGTGGCCGCCGCCGGGCCGGCGCACCTGCACCGTGCCGACGGCGCAGCGGCCGTGCACCAGCGCGTCGGTCATCATCCGGCGCAGCATCGGCCGGTCCGCCGCGTCGAGCCGGTCGGGCAGCCGGTCGAGGCTGAGCGGACCGTGTCCGGGGTCACACCCGAGCAGCCGGAACGTCTCCGCCGACCACCGGACGTCGTCGGTGAGGAGATCCCACTCGGCCGAGCCGATCTCGGGGCCGGGCGGCGCCTGCGCCGTGCCGTCGGTGCCCGTCGCGCCGTCCGCTCCGCCGTCCGTCCCGCCCCCTGCCGGGCCCTTCGCCGGGCCGCCCGGCCCGGCGGGGGTGCCGGGCGGGCAGGGATCGGGGGCGGGGGCTGGCATGCTCATGGCGGCTCCATCGCTCCGAGGGTGGCGGGGTGCCGGGAAGGCCGTCGGGGGTGGTGAAAAAACTGTCGCACAGCCGCGTCACCCCTGCGGGGGATTTGAACAGATCCTGGCAAAAGTCCCCCGGCATATGCCAGTAAGGCATCGGGGGCCGTCGCCCTGTGTGCGGCGACGTGCGCGAGGCGGTAACCTTCGGTGATTCCGGCGCCCGGGCGCCCACCGCAGTACCGACCAGAGACCCCGGCGACGGAAATCCCGTTGCCACTACGACCGCCGCAACGGATGCTGACCTCATGTTCGAGCCAGTGATAGCGCCCAGTGCCAGCCTCCTCGGCCTCCTTCAGCGAGGCCGCGGTGACGGGCAGCTCCATGCGCTGGCCGCCGACCGCACCGAGGCCATCGCCGCACTGGAGGAGTGCGTCACCAGGGATCCGCGAGCCGATTGGCAGGTCGAGAACCGCTCCCTCTACTACGCGCGCCTCTACATGGAGCTGGAGGCACCGCTCGACGGTATCGAGGACCACCTCCACGACCCGGAGGACCTTCTCGACGACGACGAGGGCCGCACCGGTCTCGCCCTGTCCGTCCTGGGCCACCTCGCCGCGTACGGCCGGCGCGACGCGCTGCTGATGCTGCGCGAGTACACCGCCACCGGCACCAACTGGGCCTGGGCGCTGGACGAACTGGCGCTGAGGGACGACGACCGCGGGCTCCTGCTGCTCGGCACCGCCGTCCTGGACCGGTTCGCGCCGGGCCCCGAGGGCGACGCCGAGCTGCGCGAGTTCATCCGCGGCGCGTACGAGCCCAGGCCCTGGCGGCTCTGGGCCGCGTACCACCCGAGGGTCGCCGCGGCGAGCGAGCAGTCACCCTTCGACCTCTGGCAGCGCCAGCTGAACCGCAGCGGCGTCACCCCCGGCTGGTCGACCGCGGACGTGCTCGCCTGGGCCGACCAGGGAGACCTCGGGGGCCTCGGTGCCGGTGCCTTCGCCCGGCAGCCCGACCGCCCCGAGCCGGCCCGTGACGCCGGCGAGACCGACGGCCCCGACGCCGGGGACCGCCGGGCCGCCGCCGCCGCCCGCTGCCTGGCCGCCGTGGTCCGCCCCGAGGACCGTCCCGCCGTGCTGGAGGCCGCCCGCGGCGGACTGCCGGGGGCCCGCCGGGCCGCTCTGCGCTTCCTGGTCGACCAACGCGACCCGGCCGCCGCCGCCCTGATCGAGGCCGCCGCCGCCGATGTCGACGACCGGATCGTGCGCGCCGCCCTGGAACTGCTCGGCCGGATGCGCGGCCCCGAGGCGCTGGCCCACGCCCGCCGCTGGGCCGATCCGGCCACCGGCGGCGCCGACAGCGCCCTCGGCGAGGCCGCCGTCCAGCTGCTCGCCGACGCCGGCGAGCCCGGCGACGGACCGCTGGTGGTGGCCGGGCTGCGCCGCTGGGTCTCCGTCCGCGGCGTCACCGGTACCGGGCTCGGGTCGCTGGTCGACGGCGCGGGGCGGCTGGCCGCCGCCGAAGCCGTCCCCGTCCTGCGCCATATCTACGGTGAGGCCGCCTCGTCCGAGCTGCGTGGCCGCGCCGCCCGCGCGCTGGCCGTGACCGACGTGCACTTCCCCGAGGGGCCGGCCGTCGAGTGCCTCTGGGACTGCGAGGAGTCCACCCGCGAGCTCGCCGCGCGGCATGTCGCCACCACGGGGGACGCCCGTGTGCTGGAGCGCCTGCGCCGGCTCGCCGCCGACCCGGCCGAGGAGGCCGAGGTCCACGCCGCCGTACGCGGCCGTCTGACCGCCGCCCGCGAGCGCGGTCGCTAGGTTCTCCGCACCGCATACGACGAACGGCCCGGGCGCTTGTGCCCGGGCCGTTCTGCAATGCCGTTCTACCGACGTGTCCGCGACGTCCGCCGCGCTACTTCACCACACCGGCGTCGGGGGCCAGGGTGCCGATGCTCACCAGGGTGATGATCAGAATGCCCAGCAGCACCCGGTAGACCACGAACGGCAGGAAGCTGTTGTTCGAGATGTACTTCAGGAACCAGGCGATCGCCGCGTAGCCGACCGCGAAGGCGATGACCGTTGCCAGGATGGTCGGTCCCCAGGCCGGCGCCGGGCCCTCGCCGATCTTGAACAGCTCCAGCGCGCCGGAGGCCAGCACCGCGGGGATGGCCAGCAGGAACGAGTACCGGGCCGCCGCCTCGCGGCTGTAGCCGAGCAGCAGACCGGCGCTGATGGTGCCGCCGGAGCGCGACACGCCGGGGATGAGCGCGAGCGCCTGGGCGAAGCCGTACCCGACCGCGTGCGGCAGGGTCAGGTCGGTGATCGGCTTGGCGTTCCGGACCGCCCGGCTGCGGTCGGCGACCGCCAGGATCAGGCCGAAGACGATCAGCGTGGTGCCGATGATCCGCAGATCGCGGAGGTTGGTCTCGATGCTGTCCTGGAACAGCTTGCCGAGAATGCCGATCGGCAGGGTGCCGATGATCACGAACCAGCCCATCCGGGCGTCCTGGTGCGAGCGCAGCGCCGGGCGGAACAGCGAGAGCGTCCAGGTCTTCACGATCGAGGCGATGTCGCGGCGGAAGTAGATCAGCACCGCGGACTCGGTGCCGAGCTGGGTGACGGCGGTGAACGCCGCGCCCGGGTCGTCCCAGCCCAGCAGGGCGGAGAAGACCCGCAGGTGGGCACTGGAGGAGACCGGCAGGAACTCGGTGAGCCCCTGGATCAGGCCGAGGACGGCCCCGTGGAACCAGTCGATCACCGGGCACCCGCCGGGGGTATCCGTCGCTCGATGCGCATCAGCGGTCCTTGTCGGTCGGTGCGGGAGCATGCCCGATGGCATGCGCGGGGGACATGCCGACGGCATGCGAACAACCGGTCCCGTCCGGCCCTCGGGCCGCGCGCGGGCCCGGCGCGCGCCTGATGGTACGCGGTGAAGGTGACGACTTGGCGATCACCCCCGCTCCGGGCCCCCGCTCCGGGCCCCCGCCGGGCTCAGCCGGTCCGGTGCGGCACCGGCCGGGCCTGGACCCACGTCCGGTCGTCCGTGAGGTACCCCTCCACGGCCAGCCCGGCGTCCGCCAGCGCCCGCTCGAACTGCTTCGTGTCGAGCGGCCGGGCGCGGAAGGTGTGGGTCCAGCGTGCGTCGGGGAACTCGTACTCGATATGGACCGAGTTCACCCCGTCGCCGACCGGGGTGGCCGACACCACCCGCATCAGCCCGTCCCGGCCGACGGGGCGCTCGCGCGGTACGTTCCGGTACCAGTCCTCGCCCTCCCGCTGCACCAGGACGCTGCCGTCGTCCGCGACGTGCCGGCGGCAGGTCTCCAGCAGCCCCCGGCGGACCGTCGGGTCGCCGGCGTGCACCAGGAACGAGGCGAGCAGGACGACGTCGAAGCGCTCGCCGAGATCCAGGTGCTCGATCGGGCTGCGGACCGTGCGCGCCCCGCGCACCCGGGCCAGCATCTCGGGCGACTCGTCCACGGCCGTCACCGTGAAGCCGCGGTCGAGCAGCGGGTGTGTCATCCGGCCGACGCCGCAGCCCAGTTCGAGGATGCTCGCGCCGGCCGGTACCGCCCGTTCGATCACCTCCGGCGAACCGTCCACCGGCAGCCGGGACCACATCTCGACGGCGCAGCCGTCCGGCGTGATCGCTCCTGGCCCCGTCCCGTCGTATCCATCGCGTCGCTCATCACCCATGCGCCCCATCCGAACACGGGCGGCCGGAACTGGGAAGGGGGTGCCGGGAAGAGGTACGTGGCGGTCCGCTTCCCGGGTGTGCGGGCCCGCGCGCGGGACGGAGCCGCGCCGGTACCGGTCCGATCGGCGGCCGGTACGGGCGCGGCTCCGGTGTGCGGCGCCGCTATCGCCGGCGGTTGCTCCCCTCCGAGGCGAAGAAGAAGCCGAACGCCGCGCTGGCGAGTGCCATCACGGGGGTGAACAGCACCGCGAAGGCCTGGAGCTGCTCGCCGCCGAAGTGGGTCCAGCGGCCGAGCACCAGGGCGATGGTGGGGATCACGGCGAGCAGGCCCATGATCCACAAAAGCCCGACCGCCAGCAGGCGTCGGGTCTGGGACATGTGCTTCTGGTTGTTGACCTCCAACAGGAAGTCGTTGGTGTTCAGCCCGCGCCTGGAGGGCTCGTCGTTCTCGGACAGGACGTGCTGTCCGGGCCGCTCGGCGCCCTCAGAGATCTCGGTCACGGCATCCTTCCTTGCCGGCCTCGCAGTAGAGCCGGGCGATCGGCCCGGACACCGAGGCGACGTCGCACAGGCCGTTGCCGGGGGTCTCGTCCTCGTGCAGGAGCCGCTGCCCCGGCACGAGGGCCGGAATGGTCTGACTGATGATCAACTCTGGATCCTCGGGGGTCGGTTCAGGAACCGACTGGCCCGCGTAGACGTTCACCACGCTGTCTGCTGCGGCCATTCTGGGGCAGCCGAAGTCCAGGCTGACCCGGGTGGAGACCGCGGAGCCGGGCCTGGGGAACAGGTGACGCACGAAGGCGCAGCGGTCCTGTCCCGGCTCGCCGCTGCTCGCGGAGACGGTCGACATGCTGTGGTTCTCCCTCACTGAAGTGCCCGTCGGGGCAGGGGAGCAGCGGCGCAGTTCCCTGCAGCGTGCTGCAGGAGGGATCCTACAGACGGAAGGCGGATTGAATCAACATCAGATCAACATTGAATGTGCATCTTGTGCGTACCAAAGGAGTGTCCCAGGTGTATCTACTTGACATCGCATGTGGGTCTGGGGAGGATTGAACGCATCGCCAGAACTGCAGGGGGAGCACCATGGGTTGTCCCGACCAACAGTCCCGAGCGTTACGGGCCGGTCCTCGGCTATGGCTCGACTCGGTTGACGTGACGGCGTGCCGGCGCGGCGTGTGACGGATGCGGACGCTCTGCAGTCCGTTGTCGTGCGTTTCCGCTCACACGCGGTCCCACCTTGCTCGTGATGGCAGCCAATCAAATGTGCCTGGGTGTGCTGTGTTCACGCCCGGGCTGCGCCGTGGTTCCTATGCTGCGGCGTTTTCGAACGAGGGGCCTGCGGCATGTCCGAGAACACTGAGACGAAAACCTTCACTCGCCTGAGCATCAACATCAACAGCGAGACGGAAGAGGTGTTGAAGCGGCACAAGAAGCGCGGCACCTCCATCACCGAGACGGTGCGACGGGCCATCGCCCTGCTGGACCTGGTGGAGCGGGAGAGCGAGCGCGGGAGCAAGCTCCAACTGGTCGATCGCGAGGGATCCGTCCGGGAACTGCTGCTGCTCGGATGAGCGTGCGGCCCGGGTGGGCGGTGCGGCCGGGAGACCGGGTTCGGCTCCCAGGGACATGACCCGCGCCGGTGTGCTCGGCCAGTGGTGACCGCGGTCCGACGGACTGCGCCATGGGGATGGTGGCGCCAGTTCGCGTGGTCCCTGCCGGCGAGCGCCGCGAGGAGAACGGCCCGAGGGGCGCCGGACGGTTCGGCGCCCCTCGGGCTTCTGTGCGCCAAGAGCTGATCATTCGTCAAGGAATCGCCGAAGAAAGGCCAGTTGGGCACAGAACTCGTTCATTGATGGCCCGAACGTTTTGCCCGAACCGGGTACGCTTGCGGGAAGCTTCTGTTCCGGCCGACCTGCGCCCCGGGCGGCGAGAGCGGAGGCGGACGGGGAGCCGTGTCCCCGACCTGCCCGGCGAAGCGCAGAACTCGCCACACGGCACAGGCCGACCCGATAGGACGGGTCGGCCCGGTCCGAGAGACGGCTCCCTCGCCGGCCTCGCATCCCTGGCGTGCGGACTGCCAGGGGTGCGAGGCCACGTCCGCCCCTCCGTCATTGCTCCGGTCCCTCGCCCGCGGGTGGAGCGTCCGAGTGCCATCCTCCTCCGGAACGGGCCGGAAAACCGTCGTTCGGCGGAACTCGCACCCCGGAAATCCCCCTCTGGGGAAGTGAGTTGGCGATTGCTTGCCGGCGGTCGCGCCGAGCCGGCGGTCCCCGGTGGGGGAGCGGCGGCCCGGAGCGGGTGATGCGGCCGGGCCGATGGCCGCGGCGGGCCGTGTCAGGCTTGCCCGGAAGGACAGCCCGGACGTGCCAGCAGGAGCCCACCATGCCGAAACACCCGCCCGGCCCCGCGCCGATCGATGTCCCCGACGCTCTGGCGGCCTCTCTCACCGCGTTCCTCGGCGAGGCCGGACGGGTTTGGGCGGCCGGGCTGCCGTCACTCGCCGGCGCACTGCTGGAGAGCTGGGAGCTGCGCCCGGACGGCCCGCCCGCGCACGGCGTGGTCGGGCTGGTCGTCCCGGTGCTGCGCGCCGACGGCACGCCCGCCGTGCTCAAGCTCCAGCCCGTGGACGAGGAGACGGCGGGCGAGCCGGTGGCGCTGCGGGCCTGGGCCGGCCGGGGCGCCGTCCGGCTGCTCGCCCACGACCCGGCGTCCGGATCGATGCTGCTGGAACGCCTGGACCCGGACCGCTCCCTGCTCGCCGTCCCCGACGACCTCGCCGCGCTGCGCGTCCTCGCGGAGATCCTGGCCGGCCTGACGGAACGCCAGGCCCCGCCCGGGCTGCGCCGGCTGGCGGACCTCGCCGACGGCCTGCTGGCCGGGACTCCGCCCGCACTCGCCGTGCTGGCGGACCCGGCCGACCGCCGCCTGCTCGCCGACTGCGCCGCGGCCGTCCGCGAGGTCAGGGACGAGCCCGGCGACCGCCTGCTGCACTGGGACCTGCACTACGGCAATGTGCTCGCCCCGGCCGGCCCGGACGGCCGCGCGCCCTGGCTCGCCATCGACCCCAAACCGCTCGCCGGCGACCCGGGCTTCGAGCTTCTCCCCGCGCTCGGCAACCGCTGGGACGACCTCACCGCCACCGGCGACGTTCCGCGCGCCCTGCGCCGTCGCTTCGACCTGATGACCGACGTCCTCGCCCTCGACCGGGCCCGGGCGACGTCCTGGACCCTCGGCCGGATCCTGCAGAACGCCCTCTGGGACCTGGACGACGGCGCCCACGCGATCGACCCCGCCCAACGGGCCGTGGCCGAGGCCCTGCTGGCCCGCTGAGCTGTCTGCTGGGCACCCAGCCGAGCCCTTGCCCGCCGAGCCCCTGCCCGACGGACCGCCCTCGCCGGCGGGCCGTCGGCAGCCCCTTGCCGCCGCCCGGTCGTGATCATCGGGCCGGCCGACCGCGCCGCCTCCGGCGCTCCGTCAGCGCCCCCGCAGCGGCACGAACCGGACCGGGGTGCCAGGGCGGGCCTGGGCGGCGAAGGCGAGGTCGGCGGGCGGGACGACGCCGATGACGGGGTAGCCGCCGGTCGTCGGGTGGTCGGCGAGGAAGACGACCGGCAGGCCGTCCGGCGGGATCTGGACCGCGCCCAGCACCATCCCCTCGCTGGGCAGCTCGCCGCCGCGGGCGCGGGCCACGGCGGGGCCCTCGGTGCGCAGCGCGATCCGGTTGCCGGCCTGCGCCACCCGGTAGTGCTCGCGGGCCAGTCGGGCCACCGACCACGGGTCGAACCAGTCCGTGTGCGGCCCGAGCCGGAGCCGCAGGACCAGTTCGACCGGGGGCGCGGGCAGTGGCACCAGATCGGGCGCGGGCCGGTACGACGGGGGCGGGCCGACGGGCAGCCGGTCGCCGACGGACAGCGGGGCGGGGCCGAGACCGGAGAGCAGGTCGGCGGACCGGCTGCCGAGGACCGGCGGCACGGCGATCCCGCCCGCCACCGCCAGATAGCCGCGCACCCCGTGGGTGGCGGCGCCGATGTCGATCAGCGCTCCGGCGGGTACCGCGACCGGCGCGCCCCAGGCGGCGGCCCGGCCGTCCACCCGGACCGGGGCGGGGGCTCCGGTCGTGGCGAACACCACCGGTCCGAGCGCGCGCAGCGCGACCCCGCCGAGTGTGCTCTCCAGCGCGGCGGTGCCCGGGTCGTTCCCGACGAGCCGGTTGGCGGCGCGCAGCGCGGGTTCGTCCAGTGCCCCGGCCCGGGGCACGCCGAGGTGGGCGACGCCGCGCCGGCCCAGGTCCTGAACGGTGGTCAGCGGCCCGGGCCGGACCACCAGCAGCTCACTCAGCGCCGCCACCCCGCACCGCCGGGGACGCCTGAGCCGGGGCCGCCCGCCCGCCGCCGTCGCGCACCGCCGTGAACCGCACCCGCGTACCCGGCGCCAGCAGTGCCGCCGGCTCGCGCCCGGTGTCCCAGAGCGGCAGCGCCGTGCGGCCGAGGAGCTGCCAGCCGCCGGGGGAGGAGCGCGGGTAGACGCCGGTGTACGGGCCGGCCAGCGCGACCGAGCCGACCGGGACGGCGCTGCGCGGGGTGGCCCGGCGCGGCACCCCGTACCGCTGCGACAGGCCGGTGAGATAGCCGAAACCGGGGGCGAAGCCGCAGAACGCGACGACGTACTCGGGCTCGGTGTGGATCCGGACGGCGGCCTCGGCGGAGACCCCCCACAGTGCCGCGACCTCGCCGAGGTCGGCGCCGTCGTACACGGTCGGGACCTCCAGCAGCGGGCCGGGCGTGCTGCTCGCCGCCGTCGGGCGCACCCCGCGCAGCAGCGCGGTCAGCGCGGGGAGGTCGGCGACGCCGTCCAGCAGGACGGTCCGCGCGGCCGGGACGATCTCCTCGACCCCGGGCAGCGCGCCCGCCGCCCGGCGCTCCCGCAGCCAGCCGTACAGGGCGCTCACCTCGGCCGTCCCGGCCACCTCGACCAGCAGCGCCCGGTCGCCGACGGGTCGTATCCGCCCGAACGGCTCGGGCCCGCCGGCCACCTGGACGGTCATGTGAACGCCTCCACCCGCACCCCGGCCGAGGCGAGCGCGCCGCGCACCCGCCAGGCGAGCTGGGCGGCGCCGGGGGTGTCCCCGTGCACGCAGAGCGAGCGGGCCTCGACGGCGATCGGCTCGCCGCCGACCGCCTCCACCACGCCGTCCCGGGCGATACCGACGGCGCGGGTGATCACCGCCTCGGGGTCGTGCACCACGGCGTCCGGGTCGCTGCGCGGCACCAGGGTGCCGGCCCAGGTGTACGCGCGGTCGGCGAACGCCTCCGTGACCACCGGCAGCCCGACCCCCTCGGCGACCGCCAGCAGCCGGGAGCCCGGCAGGCCGAGGACGGGCAGCGGGCCGTCGCAGACCGCGCCGGCCCGCAGCACGCCCGCGACCACCGCCTCGGCCTGGTCGGAGTCGGCCACCACCCGGTTGTAGAGGGCGCCGTGCGGTTTGACGTAGGAGACCCGGGAGCCGGCCGCCCGGGCGAAGACCTGGAGGGCGCCGATCTGGTAGGCGATCTCGTCGGCCAGTTCCTCGGGCGGGACGTCCATCGCGCGCCGGCCGAAGCCGGCCAGGTCGCGGTAGGAGACCTGGGCACCGATCCGTACGCCGCGCTCGGCGGCGAGCGCGCAGACCCGCCGCATCGTCGACGGATCCCCGGCGTGGAAGCCGCAGGCGACATTGGCGCTGGTCACCACGGAGAGCAGTGCCTCGTCGTCGGTCAGCGTCCACCGCCCGAACCCCTCACCGAGGTCCGCATTGAGATCGATCACCGCATCGGCCACGCCCGTCCGCCTTCCAGCAGCTGTTGAGCCAGATGGTAGGGCCTGTGTGTGAAGGCCGTTGCCCGATACCCGACCCCTCCCGGGCCCACCGGCGCGCACCGCTGCCGTGCGCGCTCCCCCGGTCGGCTCAGCCGATCGTCCGCCCGTTCGGGCCGCCGCCGTGGTCTGCCCGCTCGTCCGGCCGCTCGTCCTGCCGTTCGGGCGGGCCCGCTCAGCCGGTGACGGGAGTCGCCCCCGCCCGCCGCTCCAGCGGGCGCAGCGCGCGCAACACGATCAACAGCGGCACCACACCGACGATTCCGAACGACATATCGATAAATCGCCAGTACAGCGGGATGTCCCGGAGCGGTCCGCAGATCAGGGCGAGCGGAATGACCCCGGCGCACGCCAGGACGGCCCAGCGGATCACCCAGACGTTGCGCACCGGATCCTTGATCGGGCCCCAGAACGCGGCCGCGATCACCAGGTGGGCGAAGGCCAGCCAGTCGGTGCCGTACGCCAGGAAGGGGTAGCGGGCGTTGGTCTCGGCGACGCCGTCGCGGACCCGCTCGGCCCACTCCAGCAGCGTGGGGAACCGTTCGGTCACCGGGGCGCCGGGGCCGGCCGCGAAGTCGGCCAGCCACCTGGTCTCGGACTCCAGCGGGAAGGCCGTGAGGCCGCTCAGCACCAGGCAGACGACGAAGAACCAGAGCCACTGCCGCACCCTGCGCAACGCGGCGCGTTCGCTCTCGGACGTGCTGTTCATGCCGGAAACCCCCAGGTCGAGGAGGCGGTCCGGGCTTCTCCCGGCCACCTGGAAGTGACTCTAGACCTCGGAATTGAACATGTTCAACTCGCCTTCCGTGTCCGAGCGGGAGCTCCTTCGCCCGCGCCGCCGGCGGGACCCGCACCCACCCGTAAGGCCCGTTTCGGTCGTTGTCGGTGCGAACCTCTAATCTTGTCCACCGTGACCGCCATCGCTGACCCGCCCATCGAGCACGGCCCCCGGCCGCCCGCCGGCCCCGCCGCTGCCGCCGTGCGGCCTGCGCCCGGCCCCGCCGCCGACGAGGGCCTCGCCCGCAGGCTCAAGGCGCTGGCCTGCACCGCCCCGCTGCACGACCTCGACAGCCGCAAGGTCAACCTGGCCGGCGAGTACGGCGGCTACGCGATGGCCGAGGTCGGTCTCGCCGCGATCGACCTCGTCACCCTGCACATGGACTTCGACACCGGGGCCGACCGCGAGATAGTGCTCGCCCGGATGCTGCCCAGGGTCGCCGCCCAGGCCGCCGCCCGGCCCGCCGCCGAGCACGAGCGGGTCGCCCGCTGGGTGCTGGAGTCGCTGATCAACGTCGGCAGCGTCGACCGCGGCTTCCGCGCGGTCTACGGCACCTTCGGCCCGGACGGCGAGTACGTCCGCCGCGACTACGACTTCAAGCTGATCGAGGAGGTGCCGGGCCCCGACGGCGGTATCTACCTGCGCACCACCGACGAGGCGGTCAACGTCCTGGTCGGTGCGCTGGACACCGATGTCACCTCGGCCCAGATCGCCGCCGAGGTCAAGCTGGAGGTGCTGATCCGGCGCGGCCGCCTGGCCGACGCCCAGCTCGCCGCCGAGCAGGCCCGGTACCGCACCGTCCAGTACGCCGAGACGCTGCGCCGCGCCCTCGACGCGACCCGGCGCAATGTGCGCGCCGTGGACTGGATGCACGCCATCCCCGACCTCATCGACGAGGCGCTCGACCACATCGCCGACCGCTACCGGCACGAGAACGCGATTCTCACCAACATCCGCAAGGCCCGCGACGAGGCGGAGGACCAGGAGCACAAGCGTCGCGCCGCCGAGCTGGTCGACATCGTCAAGGACTGCATCCGCCGCCACACCCAGCTGCAGACCCGCCTGCTGGAGGCCGGCCCGCTGTTCCGCGCCGAGCAGGACCGCCAGGCCTTCGCCACCCCCGGCGCGCGCAGCGGCATCGACCTGTACGGGCAACTGCTCGCCCCGGTGCTGCGGCTGCCGATAGAGCAGGCCGTCCGGCCCACCGGTGCCTTCTTCGCCCGCGGCATCGGCCTGCGCACCCCCGTCGCGGTGCGGGTCGCCGACCTGGTGGACCTGCTGCTCACCCCGCCGGTCGAGCGCGAGCACCTCGGCGCCGAGCTGCCCGACCCGGACCTCGTCGCGACGCCGGACGACAGCCGCTTCTCCGAGGCCCAGCTGGAGGCCGCGCTGGAACTGCTCGACCTGCCCGCCGACGCGCCCCGCCGGCTCTCCGGCCTGCTCGCCGACGCCCGCCGGCAGGACCCTGAACTCCCGTACCTGGTCGCCCTGCTGGCCGTGCACGCGGCCAGCCCGCCGGTCGGCACCGCCTACCGCCAGGGCGAGGAGCGGCTGCTGTTCGCCGTCGACGACGGCACCCCGCTGCGCGACCCGGAGTTCGGCGGCGCCGACCTCATCGTCGGCAGCGCCCTGCTCGACGCGGCCGGAATGGCGGCCGACCGCAAGGACGCCAGTTGACGAGCAGCCAGTTGACGAGCGGTCGGTTGACGAACGACCGGCCGACGAAGCCGATGGCCCGCCACCACCGCACCACGATCCATGACAGCCCCGAGGAGCACCGCCCGTGACGACCCACCACGACACGTCCTGGGCGACCGAGACCGAGCCCGCCGCGCCCGCCGCGATCACCCCGGGCGATGTCGCCGACGCCGCCCGGCTGGTCTCCTTCGGGCTCCAGGCCAAGCTGCTCCCGGCCCGTGACGCCGAGTACGCCGAACTCGTCCGCCGCCACCGCGAGGACCCGGCCTTCGCCCGCCTCGCCGACGCCGTCGCCACCGGCATGGGCCTGGTGGTGCTGGAGGTCTCGCCGCGCGCCGGCATGGCCGTCGCCGCCGCCGAGGACTCCGTCTTCGCCGTCCGGATGGGCGACTACTCGCGCCGCGCGGCCTCCGAGTCCACCGACCGCTTCCTCCACGGCCTGGCCCACCTCGCCGTCGCCGCGATGGCCTTCCCCCGGCCGGAGGACCTCGCCGACGACGGCTACCTCGGCCGGATCACCGTCAACGGCGTGGACTCCTTCGTCCGTCAGGCCTGCCGCCGGCTGGAGGAGCAGGCCGACGCCACGGGCGCCAACACCGACCCGCAGAGCGACGCCCCCGGCCTGGAGGCCGCCTGGCGGGTCTGGGCCCGGCGCACCGCCACCGGGGCCACCAAGGACGCCCGTCGGCTCTCCGGCTCCACCATCGGCATCGTCGCCAAGGCCGTGATGTTCCTGGTGGAGTCCGGCTTCCTGCAGAAGACCTCGGACGACTCCGGCGGCACCTACCGCACCACCGCCCGCTACCAGCTCCAGGTCCGTGACCTGGCCGGCAGCGCCGCCATGGCCGAACTGCTCGACCTCGGTATCGTCGCGGTCTCCGACGGCACCGCCAGCCTGCTGCCGCCGGACACCGGCGACGAACTGGTCGCCGACGCCGGGCTGCCGTTCCACTCGCTCTAGCCGCACCCGCCCCCACCGGGACGGCCCGACCCGGCTCACCCGCACCGCCCGCACCCCCCAACCCGAGCAGCACCACCCGAGCAGCACCCACCCGAACCGAACCGCCCGCCCGCACTGGAGAACCGCCGCACATGTACGAGCTCAACCGGGTCCGCCTCTACTCGATCGGACCGGCCGGCGCCCGCTACGCCGACACGGTGCTCGACCTGCGCGGCGTCGGCGAGCCCGTCGCAGACCCGGCCCCCCAGCAGATCGGCTTGTTCGGCGAGGAGGCCGAGGGCCCGGTCCGCCGCCCCGCGCCCGCCGGCGTGCTCTTCCTGGAGAACGGCGGCGGCAAGTCCGTCCTGCTCAAGCTGATCTTCTCGGTGATGCTCCCCGGCCACCGGAACACCCTCGGCGGCGCCAGCTCCGGCGTGCTGCGCAAGTTCCTGCTCGCCGACGACTGCGGCCACGTCGCCCTGGAGTGGCAGCACACCGTCACCGGCGAGCCGATCGTGGTCGGCAAGGTCAGCGAGTGGCGCGGCCGCCAGGTCTCCTCCGACCCGCGCAAGTTCGCCGAGACCTGGTACTCCTTCCGCCCCGGCCCCGGCCTCACCCTGGACTCGCTGCCCGTCGCCGAGCGGATCAGCCTGGCCGGCGACCAGAAGGCCCGCGGCCGCCGCCGCACCATGAAGGGCTTCCGCGACGCCCTCACCGAGGCCGGAAAGGCCCACCCCCACCTCGACCTGGTCTTCGAGGACGGCCACGACCGCTGGACGGAACACCTCGGCGACCTCGGCCTCGACCCCGAACTCTTCCGCTACCAGCGCGAGATGAACGCCGACGAGGGCGAGGCCGCCGGCCTCTTCGCGGTCAAGCACGACAGCGACTTCACCGACCTGCTGCTGCGCGCCGTCACCGACACCCGCGACACCGACGGCCTGGCCGACCTCGTCCACGGTTTCGCCGCCAAGCTCGGCCGCCGCGCCGAACTCACGGCCGAACGCGACTTCACCGCCGGCTCCCTCGACCTGCTGGAACGCATCGCCGAGGCCACCACCGCCCGCGAGAGCGTCCGCGAGGCCCACCGCACCGCCGAGCGGCGCACCCGCCGTCTCGCCCACGCGCTCACCTCCCGCGCCGCCGCCGAGCGCGACCGCGCCCAGGACCTCGCCATCGAGGTGGCCGCCGCCGCGAGCGCCGTCACCGCCGCCGAGGCCGACCGCACCCGGCACACCCTGATCACCGCCGAGCTCACCCACCGGCACGCCACCCTGGGCCTGTCCGCCGCCACCGCCGAGGCCGCCGCGCTGCGCCGCGAACTCACCGACGCCCGCACCCTGCACTCCGCCTGGCAGGCCGCCGAGACCGTGCTGCGCCAGCGCGCCGCCGCCGACCGGGTGGCCCGGGTCGCCGCCGCCATCCGCGAGGCCGAGCTGGACGCCGCCCCGGCGCTCGCCGCCCGCGCCCGCGCCGCCACCGCCCTCGCCCGCGCCCTGGAGAGCGCCGCCGCGGCGGCCGAAGCCCGGGCCGACACCGAGGAGCAGCGCGCCGGCGAACTGCAGGCCGACGGCTCCAAGGCGCAGTCCGACGCGACCGAGGCGGCCACCGCCGCCCAGAAGGCCCGCAGCGAGGCCGACCACCTGCGCCAGCGGCTGGCCGAGGTCGAGCAGGAGACCGCGGCCGCCGTCGAGGCCGGCTGGATCGACCCCGACACCGCCGAGCCCGACCCGGCCCGCGCCGCCCTGTACGCCGCCGACGTCGAGAAGAGCGCCAGCGCCGCGCTCGCCCAGGCCCGTACCGCCGCCGAGGCCGCCGCCGCCCGGCTGCGTGAGGCCGCCGCCGCCACCGGCCGCGCCGAGCTCGGCGCCGCCCGCGCCAACGACGCCCGCAAGGCCGCCGCCCAGACCCTCGCCGTCGAGCAGCGCACCGCCGCCCTGCTCGCCACCGAGCCGCGCCTCGCCGACCTGCTCTCCCTGACCCCGTACCAGGAGGGTGCCGAGGAGGAGGCCGGCTTCCTCACCCCCGCCGTCCTGGACCGCTCCGCGGAGGCGCTGCGCGAGCTGCTCGACGAGGCCATCGCCACCGCCGAACGCACCCTGTTCGACCTGCGCACCGCGGCCGCCGACGACTCCCGCATCCTCGCCGCCCTCGGCGACGGCGGCCTGCTGCCGCCCGGCCCGGACGTCCTCGCCACCGTCGAGTACCTCGGCGAGCACGGCATCCCCGCGCTGCCCGGCTGGCGCTACCTCGCCCAGTCCGTCGACCCGGCCGACCACGAGGCCATCCTCGCCGCCCGCCCCGAGCTCGTCGACGGCGTCGTGGTGACCGACCCGAACTCGCTGGACCGGGCCCGCGAGACCCTGCGCTCCGCCGCCCTGCTGCCCCGCTCCACCGTCGCCGTCGGCGCCGCCGCCGCCCTGATCGCCCCGATCACCGACGAGCCGGCCTTCTTCCTCGTCCCGCCGAACCCGGCCATGCACGACGAGAGCGCCGCCGACGACGAGCGCCGCGAACTGCGCACCCGCGCCACCGCCCGCGAGGAGCACATCCGCGAACTCGCCGCCCGGCTCGGCGGCGACCGCGCCCTCGCGGCCCGCCTGGCCTCCTGGCACGCCAGCTGCCCGCCCGGCACCCTCGCCGAACTCGCCGCCGCCGCCGAGGCCGCCCGCGAGCGCGCCGAGCAGGCCGCCGCCGCCCTGGCCACGCTGCGCGCCGACCACGACGAGGCCGAGACCGACCACGCCGCCGCCGCCTCCGCCCACGAGGAACACCGCGAGGCCGCCCAGCGCGCCCGCCGCCGCGCCGACGCCCTCTCCGGCCTCGCCTTCCGCCTGCGCGAACGCGCCGGCTGGACCCGCGGCCTGCGCGAGCTCGCCGAGGACGCCACCGAGTGCGACCGCCGCCAGGCCCAGTGCGCCGAGCGCGCCCGCACCTGCGACGAGGACCGCCGCGCCGCCCAGCGCGCCGCCGACGACGCCCGCCGCACCGCCCGCACCCTGCGTGCCGAGCGCGCCGAGATCCCCGCCGCCGAGCAGGCCGACGAGCCCGCCGGCACCGCCCCCGCCGCACTGCCCGCCCTGCGCGAGGCCTACCGCGCGGCCTCCCAGCTCTACGAGAAGGTCGGTGTCGGCGCCGACCTGCGCGCCGAACAGGCCCGCGCAGAGGGCGACGAGGCCGCCGCCGCGACCGAACTCGACCGCCTCACCAACAAGGTGCGCACCCGCGCCGAGGAACTGCTCAACAGCCCCGACGGCGCCGACGGCCCGGCCCGGCAGGCCGCCGCCGCCCGCGCCGAGGAGCTGGTCGCCACCATCGAGGCCCGCGCCGCCACCGCGAGCGAACAGCTCGGCCGGCTGCGCGGCGAGGCCGAACGCTCCGCCCCCGCCGACGGCGAGGCCCACACCGAGCTGCCCGAGGACCTCGTCCCCACCGACCCCGAGCACGCCCAGGTCCTGCTGCGCACCGCCACCAGCCGCCTGGCCGAGCGCCGCGAGAGCGTCGACACCGCCCGCACCGCCCACGCCGACCTGCAACGCACCTTCGACGCCGCCCAGGCCGCCGCCGCCGACTTCGACGAGCACGCCGGGCAACTGCGCGACGGCCTGCGCGAGCACCAGGACGACGCCGACCAGCCGGTCGAGCCCTACCTCGGCGCGCTCCCCGACGCCCGCACCGCCGCCGCCGAGGCCCGCCGCGCCCTGCGCACCGCCGCCGGCGAGCTCTCCTCCGCCGAACTCGCCGTCCGCGACGCCTCCGACGCGCTCGTCCGGCACGCCAACGCGGCCCGCTACGAGGCCGTCCGCACCCCGGCCCGCCAGCAGATCCGCGAACTGCCGGCCTCCGCGCTGCCCGACCACGCCGCCGCCTGGGCCGCCGCCTTCGCCCCCCGGCTGCGCGTACTCACCGACGAACTCGCCCAGCTGGAGCGCAACCGCGGCTCGATCGTGGACCGTCTGCGCGGCCTGGTCGAGTCCTCGCTCACCACCCTGCGCGCCGCCCAGCGGCTCTCCCGGCTCCCCGAGGGCCTGGGGGAGTGGTCCGGCCAGGAGTTCCTGCGCATCCGCTTCGAGGACCCGGACCACGCCACCCTGGTCGAGCGCCTCGGCGAGGTGATCGACGAGGCGACCCGTGCCGCCGTCAAGAAGAACAGCGACCTGCGCCGTGACGGCATGTCACTGCTGCTGCGCGGTGTCGCGGCCGCGATCGGCCCGCGCGGCGTCGGCGTCGAGATCCTCAAGCCCGACGCCGTGCTGCGCGCCGAGCGGGTGAGCGTCGGCCAGATGTCCGACGTCTTCTCCGGCGGCCAGCTGCTCACCGCCGCCATCGCGCTCTACTGCACGATGGCCGCGCTGCGGGCCAACGACCGCGGCCAGTCCCAGCTCCGGCACGCCGGCACGCTCTTCCTGGACAACCCGATCGGCCGCGCCAACGCCACCTACCTGCTGGAGCTCCAGCGGGCCGTGGCCGACGCGCTCGGCGTCCAGCTGATCTACACCACCGGCCTGTTCGACACCACCGCGCTCGCCGAGTTCCCGCTCGTCATCCGGCTGCGCAACGACGCCGACCTGCGGGCCGGTCTGAAGTACATCTCGGTGGAGGAGCACCTGCGCCCCGGCCTGCCCGCCCCGCAGGATCCGGACGGCCCGGCCGTCCACGGCGAGATCACCGCCACCCGGATGTTCAAGCGCCCCGCGGAGGTACCGGCCTCGGCCTCACCGCCATGCTGACGATCGCTCATCTCAGTGACATCCACCTCGGCCAGGACCACGGGGGAGACGGCGGCGCCCGCGCCCGGCCCGCGTCGTACGGCTACGCGGTGGGCAACCGGGGCTGAGGCCCGCTCGGCCCGCCCGCGTATCCCTGGCCGGGGTACGCCTGCCCGGGGTAGCCCTGCCCCGGGTGCGGCCGAGGGGGAAGGGCCTGTCCCGGGAACGCCCCGGTGCCGGCCGGTGACCCGGACTGCGGCCCGGGCTGCGGCCAGCTCTGGGGCGGCAGCGGGGCCTGCCGCGGCACCGGGCGGGGGAGCGGCCGGGCCGCGGTCCGGCTGCCCGCCATCGGGGACGCCGAGTCGGGCCCGCGCATCCGCTGCGCCGCGATCTGGCGCGAGATCAGGATCTCCAGCAGGCACCACATCGTGCCGAACACCCCGAGCCCCATCGCCATCATCGCCGGCGTCATCAGCCAGCTGTCCGCGTACGAGGCCAGCGTCGCGACCACCAGGCCCACCAGGGTGAAGGACAGGCAGAGCACCGCGCGGACGACGGCGGCACGTACCTCGTCGGGCAGGCGGCGACGGCGAGCGACTGACATCGGGCGACCCCCCGGGCGCGGTCACGTGGCAGGGAGGGCACGCAGAACGCGCCCCTGGGAAACACTCTGCCCCATGCGGCCCGGACTATGCGTCCGAATCCGGCGAACTGCCGCCAAACCGTGTGATCCGTCCCAGATGACCGCAAGACGTGGCAGACCGTCAGCCCAGCTGCTGGTTCAGCTCCTCCAGCGCACCGGCCACGATCGTCCGCATCGCCTGCTCGGCGCGTTCGGCGTCCCGCGCGCAGATCGCCTCCGCGACCTCGCGGTGCAGCCGGATCGCGTAGGGCTCCGGCTGGTGGGGCATCAGATGGTACTCGGTCCGGCCGGTCAGCACCGCCCCTACGGTGTCGCCGAGGTGGGCGAACATCTCGTTGCCGGAGGCCCGCAGGACGGTGGCGTGGAAGGCGATGTCGTGCCGGAGGAAGGCCTCCAGGTCGGCGGCCCGCGCCGTCATCGTCAACTCGACGGCCAGCGCGCTGAGTTGACGGCAGTCGTCGTCGCCGGCGTGCCGGGCCGCGAGCGCGGCCGCGGCCGGTTCCACGGCCACCCGCAGGGATCCGAGCGAGCGCAGCTGCGCGGGCCGGTCGGCGCCGGCCAGCCGCCAGCGGATCACCAGCGGATCGAAGACGTCCCAGTCCGACCTGGGCTGCACCGTGATGCCGACCCGGCGGCGGGACGCGACCATGCGCATCCCCTCCAGGATCCGCACCGCCTCGCGGACCACCGTCCGGGACACCCCGTACCGCTCCTCCAGCTCCTCGCCGCGCAGTACCGCCCCTTCGGGGATCTCACCGGACGCGATGGCCGGTCCGAGGTCGGCGAGCAGTCGGCCGGGCAGCCCCTGGATCTCCATCCGCCCAGCTTAAGGCGTGTCTCATGATTCGCGGCGGGCGGGCGGATCGTCAGACAGGCCCAGCCTCCCCGCCCGGCTGCCGCGCCGGGCCGTCCCGCCGGGCCGTCCTGCCCGGGGTCCCGCCTTCTCCGGCCGCCCGACCTTCCGCAAAAGTATGACGATTTGGTTTCTGCCACTTGAATACGTCATATCTTTGGAGCGATAGTGGCGGCCAGGCAACGAAGGAGCACCACCCATGGCTCTCAGCGTCGAGAACCACGACACCCCCGGACACACCCTCCCCACCCCCCTCACGGTCGTGGTGATGGGCGTCTCCGGCGTCGGCAAGACCACCCTGGCCCGCCTCCTGGCCGACCGCCTCGGCCTCCCCTACGCCGAGGCGGACGACTTCCACCCGCCCGCCAACATCGCCAAGATGTCGGCCGGCATCCCGCTGGACGACGAGGACCGCGCGCCCTGGCTGCGCGCCCTCGGCACCTGGCTGGGGGAGCGTGCCGACGCCGGCACGGGCGGCGTGGTCACCTGCTCGGCGCTGAAACACCGCTACCGCGACACCCTGCGCGCGGCCTGCCCGGGCGCCTTCTTCCTGCACCTCAGCGGTGGCCACGAGCTGGTCGAGGACCGGCTTGCCCACCGCACCGGCCACTTCATGCCGCCGTCGCTGCTCGACTCGCAGTACGCCGCCCTGGAACCCCTCCGGGCGGACGAGCACGGCGCCGTCCTGGATGTCGGTCCGTCCCCCGAAGAACTCGTCGAGATGGCCGCGGCGCTGCTGCGGCCCGTCAATGGAGACCTCGCGTGAGCCCGTCCCCCACCCTGCTCGCGGCCGCGCCGCCGGCCCTGCCGCACACCGGCAGTGACACCCAGCTGCTGATCGCGGTGCTGCTCAGCATCGGCGCCATCGTGCTGCTGATCACCAAGCTGAAACTGCACCCGTTCCTGGCCCTCACCCTCGGTTCGGGCCTGCTGGCCGCCGTCGCGGGAGCCCCCTTCGACAAGCTGCTCAGCAGCTTCTCGACCGGCTTCGGCTCGACCGTGGCGGGTGTCGGTCTGCTGATCGGCCTCGGTGCGATGCTCGGCAAACTGCTCGCCGACTCCGGCGGGGCGAACATTATCGCGGACACCGTGCTGTCCCGCTCGGGCCCCCGGGCGCTGCCCTGGGCGATGGCGCTGATCGCGGCCGTCCTCGGGCTGCCGCTGTTCTTCGAGGTCGGGGTCGTCCTGCTGATCCCGATCGTGCTGCTGGTCGCCCGCCGCGGCAACGTGCCGCTGATGCGGATCGGCATCCCCGCCCTGGCCGGTCTCTCGGTGCTGCACGGCCTGGTGCCGCCGCACCCGGGCCCGCTGGTCGCGGTCGACGCGCTCAAGGCGGACCTCGGGGTGACCCTCGCGCTCGGTCTGCTGATCGCGGTGCCGACCCTGATCATCGCCGGCCCGCTCTTCGCCCGGCTCGCCGAGCGCTGGGTCGGACCGCTGGCGGTCCCGGAGGCCACCGCCCCGGAGGAGACCGAGAAGCCGGAGCACGCCCCGTCCTTCGGCGCGGTGCTGGCGACCATCCTGCTGCCGGTCGTGCTGATGCTCGGCAAGGCGCTGGCCGACGTGGTCGTCGACGACCCGAAGGCGATGCCGCAGCGGGTGTTCGACTTCATCGGCTCGCCGCTGATCGCCCTGCTCGCCGCGACCCTGCTCGGCATGCTGACGCTCGGCCGTGCGGCCGGCTTCTCCAAGGCCCGGATCTCCGACACCGTCGGCAGGTCGCTCGGCCCGATCGCGGGCATCGTCTTCATCGTCGGCGCGGGCGGCGGCTTCAAGCAGACCCTGATCGACGTCGGTGTCGGCAACGCGGTCAGCGAGTGGTCGGGCAAGTGGCACATCTCGGCGCTGCTGCTCGGCTGGCTGATCGCCGTGCTGATCCGGCTGGCCACCGGCTCCGCGACGGTCGCCACCATCACCGCCGCCGGTATCGTCGCCCCGCTCGCCGCCGACATGTCGTCCACCCACGCGGCCCTGCTGGTGCTGGCCATCGGCGCGGGCTCGCTCTTCCTCTCCCATGTCAACGACGCCGGCTTCTGGCTGGTGAAGGAGTACTTCGGGATGAGCGTCGGTCAGACGCTCAAGTCCTGGTCGGTGATGGAGAGCGTCATCTCGGTCGTCGCCATCGCCCTGATCATGCCGCTGAGCCTGATCATCTGACCGCGTCCCACTTCCGCCGCAGGGCGGCACCCGTTCACCACGGGTGCCGCCCTGCGGCGTTCCCGGGCCCGCCGCCGTACTCAGCCCAGCAGGCCGGTGAGCACCGCGGTGGCCGCGTCCAGCAACTGCTTCGCCGCCGCGCCGCCGGCCGCCGTCCGGGCCAGCACCCCCTCCCGGGCGGCCAGCACCACCTCGGCGGCCTGTCCGGCGGCCGCGCCCGGCGGCACCAGCCCCGGCATCGCCCGCTCCAGCAGCCCGGCCAGTGCCGCCGTCACCGCGCGGTCGTGCCGGGCGACCCGGTCGGCCAGCCCGGGGGTGCGGGCGGCGAGCAGGCGGAACTCCAGGAAGAGCAGGATCCACCCGGTCTCTTCGGGCTCGACCCGCAGCAGCGCCTCGACCAGCCGCCGGGCCCGCTCCTGCGGGGCCAGCTCCTCGCAGGCCGCCGCCAGCCGTTCCAGTTCGGCCATCCGCCCGGCCGCCTGCTCGTCGAAGAGCGCCAGCAGCAGGTCCTCCTTGGCGGCGAAGTTCGAGTAGAAGGCGCCCCGGGTGTAGCCGGCGGCGGCGCAGATGTCCTCGATGCTCGTCCGCGCGTAGCCGCCGGTGAGGAAGAGCCCGGCAGCCGCGGCCAGGATCCGGGCCCGGGTGTGGACGCGGCGGCGCGGCGGGCGGGGGGCGGCGGGTTCGGCCTGGGGTGGGTTCACGGCCACACGATATATGGCGTATTCAATACATGGCGTACTGAAACAGGCCGCGAGAGGACACCGTCATGAGCCGACTGCTGATCACCGACGCCCATCCGGTCAGGTGGCCCGGTCAGGTGGTCAGGTGGCCCGGGCAGGAAAGCCGAACGGGCGGGCGCTCCCGGAGGAACGCCCGCCCGTCACCCGGCGGTCACTTCAGCAGGACGCGCCAGCCGTCGGCGCCTCCGTCGCCGTCCAGCCGGAGCAGCAGCTCCTTCGACTGGCCGGTGTCGTGAAAGGTGAGCACCACGGTCTGCCGGTTCGCCGGGTCGTCCTGGAAGTCGGCGGTGACCGACCCCTGGGCGCCCCGCTGGTAGTCCCGCACCCAGGCGTCCGCGGCGGTCCGGCGCGCGTCGCCCGGGCCGTCCGAGGCGGCCAGCTTCTCCAGCCGGTCCCCGGAGCCGTCGGCGAGCCGCCAGACGACCTGCTGGACGAGGCCCAGGGTGGCGGTGGCCGGATAGCCCGTCACCCGCAGGTGCGGGTGGTTGGCGTAGTCGCCCGCGTACTCCAGTTCGGCGTCCGAGGGCCCGCTGGAGCACCCCGCCAGCAGGGCGGCCGAGAGCAGGGCCGCCGCTGCCGCCGCGATCGGCCGCCCGGGCGTCATCAGCTGGTCCCGAGGGGCCGGACGACGGTGATCCACTCGATCGGGTCGCCCTTCTGCCGGTAGTAGGACAGGACCTCGTTCAGCGTGGTGACATTCGACCGGCCGTGCTGGCGCAGCTCCATCCTGGAACCCCAACTGACTACCACGGCCGCATGGTTGACGACCGATTCGCTCCGCCACTTGAAGAAGACGATGTCACCGGGCCGGGCCTGGCTCGTGCTCGTGAGGTACACCGTGTTGCGGTAGTAGAGCAGGTGCCGACGCAGGTTGGCGGCACCGGCCCAGGTGTAGCTCCGGTTCTTGTGCCAGCCGAAGAGCCAGTAGTCGTTCTGCCACCAGGCGCTGTCGAAGGTCTTGAACCCGTACCGGACCCGCATCCCGCCACCGTAGTACAGGGCCTTGGAGACGAAGTTGGTGCAGTCCTGCCCGAAGTCCCAGCTGATGCCGACGTTCCGGCGGGCCCAGTCGGCGGTGCCGTTGTAGTTGTACCCGGCCTGGACGGCGCCGGCCGGCTGGGCCGAGGCGACCGGGAAGCCGTCGGCGCCGAGCGGCACCGAGCCCTGGCTGCCGACGGTGTCGCTCGGCGAGCCGTCGGCCACCTCGACCTGGGCCTGCGCCGAGGCCGAGGAGGAGAGCTTCTGCTCGGCGGCGCTGTCGTCGGCCTCCGAGGTGAGCACCGCGGTGGAGCCGACGGTGAACTCGAACCGCTTCGGGCCGGCGCTCTCGGTCGGCGAGTCCACGCCGTCGGTCCGGATCATCACCGAGTCCTTGACGGTGGCCCGCACCACGACCTTGCCGGCCGTCTTCTGGTCGACCACGACGTCGGTCAGCGAGACCGCCGCCGCGGAGTAGACCTGGTTCTGGGTCGCCAGGGCCTCGCGGTTGGCGACCAGCGAGGCCTCCTGGGTGGCCAGCAGGTCGACGAAGGCGGTGCCGTGCGCGGCCTCCGCCGCGGCGTCGGGCGCGGTGAACCCGGGCTTCATCTTGATCTTGTTGCGGGCGTCCAGGTACTCCTGCACATAGCCGCGGTACTGGTCCGGGCCGCCGGCCGTCGGGGTGCCCTGGACCAGGGCGGAGACGACCGGGGCGGCGCTGCCGTAACTGTTCCGGGCGGTGACCGCGGCCCGGTACGAGCGGGCGTTGTCCAGGCCGGTGACCACGGCGCGGGTGTCGGCGCCGGCCAGCTCCCGGACGAGGGTGCCGTCGGCGGTCTCGACCCGGACGGTGTAGGAGACGTCGCCGACCGAGCCGCGGTCGGACGGCGCGTTCCAGGTGACGAGCAGTCCGGCGTCCCCGCCGGTCCCGGTGACCAGCTCGGCCGGGCCCGGCGCGGTCGGCGCCAGGTAGTCGAGGGTCAGCCGGGGCCGCTGGGCCGGGTTCGCCGCGGTGGCGGAGTAGTACCGGGCGGCGCCGGTCCAGTCGGCCGGCGGGCGCAGGGCCAGCCCGTAGGCCTCGCCCTTCTCGATCCAGGAGCCGACCATCGCGGCCAGGTCGATCTCGGAGAGCCTGGCGGCGGAGGCGAAGCTCTCCGTTCCGGTGGCACCGGTCAGCGCGGCGCCGCCCTGGTCCGGGGTCCAGGCCGAGCCGAGCTGGAAGACGTCCACGGCGGCCTCGTCACAGCCGGGCGTACCGGCCGCGCAGTCCGAGCGGGTCAGCGCCAGCTTGGCACCGACCACCCGGGAGCCCGCCGGAACGGCGGTCAGGTCCGGCTTGAGCCAGCCGGTCCAACTGCTGCCGTCGACCGTGCCGACCCGCAGTTCGGCCGGGTCGGCGGCCGGGCAGGCACCGGTGTCGCAGCCGCCGCCGGCGGTGGCCGTCGAGGCGTCGGCCAGCGTGGGTCCGGTGAGCACCACGGTGGTCGGCGTCGGCGGGGCGGGCGGGGCCTGCACCCGGACGGTCAGCGGCTGGTCGGCGGTCCAGGCGGAGCAGCCGACGGCGGCGCAGCCGCGCGCGGCCCAGGTGTAGCTGCCGCCGTCGACGAGCGCACCGGAGGGCACCTGGACGGAGGCCCGGCTGCCGCTCTCCGCCCAGGCGGGGGGAAGCGCGGTCGGCAGCGGCTGCCCGTTCTGGCCCTTGAGCGCGAACTCGGTGCGTACGCGCCCCTGGTTGGGGTTGGTCACCAGGGCGGAGAGGACCGGGGTGAGGGTCTGCTGGGCGCCGGTCTGCAGTGCGCTCGGCACGTCCGGCAGCGGGCTGACGCTGAAGGTGGCCCAGGCGGACCAGCCCAGGTTGTAGTGCAGCCCGTCGTACGGCGAGGTGCGGAACCGGTAGGTGTGGCCGTACTGGAGCAGGCCGGCCGGGACGGTGACGGAGGCGGGGGTGCCGCTGGCCACGTAGCCGGAGACGTTGACGTTGCCGACCTGGGCGCCGGAGATGGCGTCGACCAGCTGGAAGGTGCCGGTCACCTTGTCCCCGTCGGGGTCGACGAAGGTGTCGCGGAGCACCGGGGTGGTGGTGTCCACCCGCCAGGTGCCGGTGCCGTCCTGGAGGAACGGCGGGCCGGCCTGCTGGTTGGTGCCGGTGCGCGGCCGGTAGTTGTACGTGACCGTCAGCTTCGGCACGTTGGTGGCCGCGTTGGCGGAGTTCACCTCCTTCCAGAACTTGGTGTTGGTCTCGTCGGGGGCGCGCAGTCCCATGCCCGAGGTGGTGTTCTTGGCCGAGGCCCAGGTCTGCACCATGGTGGTGACGTCGGCGTTGATCCAGCCGTCGCCGCCGCAGGCGTCCCGGCCCTTGGTCTCGGTGGACGTCGCCCGCTTGGTGCCCCAGGCCGGCTGGGCGGTCCAGCGCGAGGCGGTGGAGGCCAGGCCGGTGTCGTAGACGTCCCAGGCGTAGTTCAGGCAGTCGCTGTTGCCGGAGTGGAAGTTGTACAGCGACAGGGTGGCGCTGGAGACCAGCGCGTCGGCGATCGAGGCGGTGTTCCAGTTGATGAAGGAACGGGCCTCGCGGGAGCTGCCGTCGGCGTTCTTGGTTCCCGAGTTGCCCCAGTAGATCTCGGTGTCGGCCGACCAGTCGACCGTCTCGCCCTTCTGCACCCGCGTGTCGAAGGCGTTGCCGAGACCGGCGGTGGCCGGGTCGACGGTCACCGGGTAGACGGTGGCCGGGTCGGCCAGGAACGCGGCGTCGGGGGTGAAGACCAGATCGACGTCGTCGCCGTGCTGGACGACCTTGAGGTCGACCTTCGCCTGCCGCGGGTGCTCGCCGGAGCCGGGCGCCGTGGTGGCGTCCCAGGCGACCGGGGCGGGCAGCACGGCGCGCCTGTGGCCGTTCCTCCGGTCGGTGAACAGCACGCTGCCGTCGGGCTGGGGGACGGCCTTCAGGCCCTTGGCCTGGAGCGGCATGGTGTACGAGTAGCCGGGGGCGGCCGGGCGCTGCCTGAGCGTCACGAACTGCTCGAAGCCGGTCCGGGTGGCCTCGACGACCAGGTCGCCGGCGCCGTCGCCGATGGCGTCCCGGTAGGTGGCACGCGGGCCGTCCAGCTCGGGTTCGGGCAGGCCGCCCTTCCACTGGAGGGCCAGCTCGTCGTCGCCGGATCCGAGCGAGACCAGGGTGCGGGCCGCCTCCGCGCCGGCCTGCGACTCCTGGAGCGAACGGGGGCGCTTGCCGCCGGCGCCGGCCAGCTTCATGCCGTTGGGGTGCGCGGCGGGGGCCACCGAGCCGTCGGCGGCGGCCTTGAGGGTGAGGTCCACATCGGCCCAGGCACCGTCGCGCAGGAAGCGCACCGGGCCGGCCGAGAGTTCGGTGGTGAGGGTGCCGTCCGGGTTGACCCAGGTGGTGGAGATCTCGCTGCGCTCGGAGGCCGCCTCGACCCGCTTGCCGGTGGTCCGGGCGGCGGCCCTGGCGGCGGCGATGCTGCCGGTGGGGTCGGTGGCGGCCACCGTCGGGGGCTTGCCGGGGGAGGGCTTGGGCTGTGGCTTGGCCGCGAACGCGACCTGGGCCCCGCCTGCCAGCGACAGTGCCAGCGCGAGGGCCAGCGGACCGCTCAGGGTCCGTCTTGAGACGTGCATCGATGCTCCTTGACCCACTGTTGATCAACAGTGCTGGCGGGAGCATAGGGAAGATCATCTGACGAGATGATCATGACAAGTATGGACATAGGCCCCCAAGGCCTGAGGATTTCCTTGAGAAGTTGATGTGATCGTGACGCGCTGTATACGCACGGACGCGGAAGGGGGGGGGCCCCCCCGCCCGGGGGGGGGGGCGGGGGGGGGGGGGCGCGGGGGCGGGGGGGGGGGGGGGGGGGGCCGGGCCCTGGGGGGCCCCGGCCCGCGCGGGGGGGGGGGGGGCCCCCCCC